>CAYSMR010000007.1:0-20056 GCA_964432195.1 uncultured Zetaproteobacteria bacterium
ATATGCCACTCGCGGCATGATTACAAATGCTGATGGTTACACCTTAGCGACCTGTTCGAAAATCGGGAACCATTTCATTGGTCAGTTGTTTGAGAATCCCATTCTCGCCAAGAAGGTCCTCGGGCTTTTTGTTCTGTTCTGATAACAGACCATCGATCAGGTCTGAGGGTAGTTTTGAAACGGTCATACTCTCTCCTTTGAGTAAGACGGAATAGTCCGTCAGTTTAACCGTTTACACAAAATTCAGGAGACCCTCTGCTCAGGATATTGATTTGATGCTCAAGGCCAACGGAGTGCCCGTATTTGATTTTGCAACATACTTCATGCCGCCGTGGCCGGCGGGTACCCAGGTTGCCGCGACACTGCTCGGTAATGAGGTTATCAGTATTACCAATCCCGTGCCCGGCTTTTATACTGTGACGGTGTTGAACTATTCCCAGGTCAGCAATGTCCCGTTTACGCTGAAAGTGACATTGACTGCCCCGCAGCCAGCGGCTGGCGGAGGTGGTGGTTGTGCCATTACGCCCCGGGCATCATTTGATCCGACGCTGTTGCTGTTGTTGTCGCTGTTTTCCCTGGTGAAAAGAAGGAGCGTTTGCCTGACTTCAATGACTATGGGGAGGAGCCCGCATCGGGCCCGATAAGAAGCGCTTCGCAGACCCTTTACATCAGGAGAGAGGGGCGGAAGGTCAGGCTCGCATATTGCCTCTTTGCAGTTTCTATTGGGATGGATTTGGCATAGCGGCCTGCGCCGCCTAGAGTGCAGGCATGACAACGACGGCGAACGGGATGCGAACCGGCATGCGCACGCGTATCAAGATCTGCGGCATCACCCGCCTGGAGGATGCGCTGGCGGCATCCAGCCTTGGGGTGGATGCGGTCGGTTTTGTATTCTACGAAAAATCGCCGCGCTATATCGAGCCGGCCAGAGCAGCGGCGATTATCCGCCAGCTGCCGCCATTCGTGTCGGCTGTCGGCCTGTTTGTGAATCCCGGTCGGGAGCTGATTGCCGAGGTATTGCAGAGCGTGCCGCTGGGTGTGATTCAGTTGCACGGCGATGAAACGCCCGAGTTCTGCGACTCCCAGCGCCGGCGCGTGCTCAAGGCGATTCATGTTGCGTGCGCGGACGATCTGAAGCGGGCGGCGGCCTATAACTGTCCGATCCTGCTCGACGCCAAGGCGCCGGCCGGCGTGTATGGCGGCACCGGCAAAACCTTCGACTGGTCGCTGCTGCGGGGCTTTCGCCACGATTATCCGGTATCGCTGGCCGGCGGGTTGCATGTCGGCAATGTCGCCGAGGCCTTGCGGGCCGGACCGTGGTTCGCGCTCGATGTATCTTCGGGCGTCGAGCAGTCGCCGGGCATCAAGGATGTCGAAAAAATGCGCGCGTTTGTCGACGCGGTAAACCTTTGCTGAACAGGGAGCCCTTGTGAGTTCATCATCAAGCGACGGCGATTTCGCCGCCATGTACAATCTGGAGATCACCCATGCGCCCGACGCCGGCGGTCATTTTGGACGCTTCGGCGGCCGCTTTGCCGCCGAGACGCTGATGCAGCCGTTGAAGGAGGTCGAGGATGCCTTTTTCGATGCTTGGGCTGACCCGGATTTTCATCAGGAGCGTCTGAAGCTGCTGCAGCACTATGTCGGCCGCGCCACGCCGCTCTATCATGCCGAGCGTTTGTCGAAACAGAACGGCGGCGCGCAGATCTATCTCAAGCGCGAGGATCTGACCCATACCGGCGCGCACAAGATCAATAACACGATCGGGCAGGGGCTGTTGGCCCGCCGCATGGGCAAGCGGCGGGTGATCGCCGAGACCGGCGCCGGCCAGCACGGCGTGGCGACCGCGACTGTCGCGGCGATGTTTGGCATGCAGTGTGATATCTACATGGGACGCGAGGATATGGCGCGGCAGATGCCGAATGTGCTGCGCATGCGTCTGCTCGGGGCCAACGTGATCCCGGTCGATTCGGGTACGGCGACGCTGAAAGATGCGGTCAACGAGGCGCTGCGCAACTGGGTGGCGAGCTGCGAGGATACCTTCTATATCTTCGGCACCGCGGCCGGACCGCACCCCTATCCGCTGCTGGTGCGCCAGTTTCATACCGTGATCGGCCAGGAGGCGCGGGCGCAGATGCTGCAGCAGGCCGGGCGTCTGCCCGATGTGGCCGTCGCCTGCGTCGGCGGCGGTTCCAATGCGATGGGGCTGCTGCATCCGTTCCGCGATGATGAAACGGTGCGGCTGGTCGCTGTCGAGGCGGCCGGTTACGGGCTGCAGAGCGGCAAGCATGCGGCGTCGCTGGCGGCCGGCAAGGCCGGTATTCTGCACGGCAATCTGACCTTCCTGCTCGAGGATGACGAGGGTCAGGTGCAGGGCACGCACAGCATATCGGCCGGGCTGGATTATCCCGGCGTCGGTCCCGAGCTGGCCTTCATGCTCGATGAGGGGCGACTGGAGCTGGATGCCGCGACCGACGACGATGCGCTCGAGGCACTGCAGCTGCTGACCCGCTGCGAGGGCATTATTCCGGCGCTGGAGTCGAGTCATGCGCTGGCGGCCGGCGCGCGCATAGCGCGCGACATGAGCGCGGATCAGATCGTGCTGATCAATCTCTCCGGGCGCGGCGACAAGGATATGGATTCGGTGTTCCGGCACCTGGGCTGGCTGGAGGAGCAATCATGAGCAAGCGTCTGGCAGCCGTATTTGAATCGTGCAGGAGCGAGGGCCGCGCCGCGCTGGTCGGTTATCTGACCGCCGGCGATCCCGATGTGGAGCGCAGCCGGGAGCTGCTGCTGGAGCTGGCCGATGCCTGCGATATTCTCGAGATCGGCATGCCGTTCTCCGACCCGATGGCCGACGGGCCAGTGATTCAGGCGGCCAGCGAACGGGCGCTGGCCGCCGGCGCGCATCTGTCGGACGTGTTCGAGCTGACCCGCGCCGTGCGCGCCGCCCGCCCTGATCTCGGCATTGTGCTGATGGGGTATGCCAATGTGCCCTATGCGACGGGTTTCGACCATTTCGCTGAACAGGCGGCTGCGGCCGGCGCGGATGCGGTGCTGATTGTCGATATTCCGCCGGAGGAGGGGCAGATCTGCGATGCGGCATTCAGGGCGCACGGTCTGGATCGTATTCTGCTGCTCTCTCCGACCTCGACCGATGAGCGTATTCGGCTGGTCTGCGAGAAGGGCAGCGGTTTTATCTATTATGTATCGCTGACCGGCATTACCGGCGCGGATATCGGCGATATGGAGACAATTCGTAGCAAGGTGGTCCGCATTCACGAGATCGGTGCGGAGGTCGGCAATGCGATGCCGGTCTGTGTCGGGTTCGGCGTCAAAACGCCGCAGCAGGCGGCGACTGTTGCGCAGTTTGCCGATGGCGTCGTCGTCGGCAGCCATTTCGTATCGCGCATCAGCGCCTGCGATGATGCGCGCGCGGCGATCGCCGAGGCGGCCGCCGGCATGCGCCGGGCGGTCGGGGCGACTGCTTGAAAATCAAGGTGCTCGGCTGTTACGGCGGGCAGCTGCTCGGCTTTCGGCTGACCTCGTTTCTGGTCAATGATTCGATCCTGCTCGATGCCGGCTCGCCGACCGAGGCGCTGTCGCTGGAGGAGCAGCACGGCGTGCGCCATATCTGTTTGTCGCATACGCATCTGGACCATATCAAGGATATCGCCTTTATTGCCGATAACCGTTCGTTGAAGCGGCTGGGCGGCAATCTGGACAATCGCACGATTACGATCCACTCGCTGGCCGAAAACAACCGGGTGCTGAAGGAGCATTTCCTGAACGATCTGGTCTGGCCCGATTTCACGCGCATCCCCGATGTCGGCGATCCGATTCTGCGCCTGCACGATATCGAGCCGGAAGCGCCGTTCGAGGCCGATGGCGTGCGCATTACCGCGATCAGGGTCAATCATCCGGTGCCGTGCACCGGCTTTCTGCTCGATCAGGACGGCAAGCAGGTGATCTATACGGCCGATACCGGCAATACCGACCGGATTTGGGAGATTGCCAATGCGCAGCCGAATCTGAAGGCTGTGATCATGGATTGCTCGTTTCCCGATTCCTACCAGTATCTGGCCGATATCAGCGGCCATATGACCCCGGCCGGTATGATGAAAGATCTGCAAAAGTTTGAACTGCTTGGTAGCGTGCCGGTCTATCTGTACCATATGAAGCCCGAATCGCTGAATATTATGACCGCCGAGGTTGAAGCGCTGGATGTGCCGCATCTGCGCATGCTGACTCAGGTGGATGAACTGTTGATCTAGGAGTCTGTTGATTTATGAGCTGGTTTACACGCCTGATTGAAACGCCGAAGAATATCCTGAAGTCCAGCGACTCCGGCTCGCCGGAAGGGCTGTGGGTGAAGTGCCCGAGCTGCTCGGAGGCTCTCTATAACAAGGAGCTGGAACGCAACGGCATGGTCTGCTCGAAATGCGACCACCATCTGCGCATGTCCGCTGCGGCCCGCGCCGCGATGCTGTTCGATGCCGACAGCTTCGAGCCGCAGGATGCCAATTTGCGCTCCGAAGATCCGCTGAATTTCCGGGATCAGAAGAAATATCGGGATCGCACCCGCGATGCGGCCAAAAAGGCCGGCCCGGAGGATGCGGTGCGCAACTATATCGGTGATATCCACGGGCGCACCGTGTCGGCTTCGATTTTCGAGTTTGCCTATATGGGCGGCAGCATGGGCTCGGTGGCCGGCGAGAAGATCGTGCGCGGCATGGAGCATGCGCTGGAGCGCGGCAGCCCCTATCTGCTGATCACGGCCTCCGGCGGCGCGCGCATGCAGGAGGGGGTGCTGTCGCTGATGCAGATGGCCAAGACTTCGGCGGCGGTCAACCGGCTCAATGATGCGCGGTTGCCGTTTGTCTGCCTGCTGACCGATCCGACAATGGGCGGCGTGTCGGCCTCGGTCGCCTGGCTGGGCGATGTCATTATCGCCGAACCGAAGGCGCTGATCGGCTTTGCCGGTCCGCGCGTGATTCAGGAGACGGTCGGCGAGAAGCTGCCGGAGGGTTTTCAGCGCGCCGAGTTCCTGCTCGAGCACGGCCTGATCGACGATGTCGTCGATCGTCGCGAACTGCGCGATTATCTGGCTACGCTGCTGGCGCATCTGTCCGATCGCCCGTATCGTCAGCAGGCCTGCTAGGGAGATAAAAGGCATCCTGCCAGTAATCAGTTCGGGCCATCCATCTCCTGCCTGCGCGCGGGAGCGGCCTGCATCGATCTGTGAAAGATAAACCAGACAATATCGAAACATGGCTGGCGGAGCTGGGAAGCGTGTCGGCCGATCGCGACTATCGTCCTGGCCATGCGCGCATGTTCCAGTTGCTGGACGGGCTGGCCCTGCGCCGGCCGCGCCTGCGTATCCGCATTGCCGGCACCAACGGCAAGGGCTCGACGGCGTTCATGCTGGCCGCGGCTCTGCAGTCGGCGGGTCTGCGCGTCGGCCTCTATACCTCCCCGCATATCCTGTCGTTCAATGAGCGCATCCGGATCAATGGCGCGCCGGTCGCGGACCGGGCGCTGCTCGATTCGCTGGCGCAGATCATGCCGTTGGCGCATGCGGCCGGGGCTTCCTATTTCGAGACGGCGACGGCGCTGGCGCTGGAGCAGTTCAGCCGCGCGGGCGTCGATGTCGAGATTCTCGAGGCCGGCGTCGGGGCGCGGCTCGATGCGACGACGGCGGTTGATGCCGATATGGCGCTGATTACACCGATCGGGCTGGATCATGAAAGCTGGCTGGGCGATACGATTCAGGCTGTTGCGTCTGAAAAGACGTATGCGATGCAGGGCTGCGGCCACTGCTTCAGCGCGCCGCAGGTCGATGCGGTGGCAGCCGTGTTGCGCGACTTCGAGCCTGCTGTCCGGTTTTGCGCTGTCAGTGACGGGGCGTGGCGCGATCTGGCCATGCGGGGCGCGCATCAGCGCATCAATGCAGCGCTGGCCGGCGCTGCGGCGGAGGCGTGCCGCGCATGCTGGCCGGAGCTGGACGTGGAGGCTGCTCGGGATGCCATCCGTCGCTGCGTCGTGCCGGGGCGTCTGCAGTACCTGCGCGCAGGCCGCGCCAGCATCTGGCTCGACGCCGCGCACAACCGTCATGCCGTCGAGGTGTTGCTGCCGTCCCTGAAACAGCTGGCCGATCCGTTTGATGCGATTTTGGCCTTCACCCGCGAGGATCGCTCGCTGGCCGATGCATTGCCGCTGCTCGCACCCTATGCGGCGCGGCTGATCAGCAATGACGACGGCGGCGATGGCGCACCGGCAACTGTATTGCGTGCGCTGCTGCGTGAGCAGCCCGACGGGCGTTTTCTGGTGCTCGGGTCATTCATGACTGTGGCGGCGATCCTGCGCGCGCAGGGCGGCGCGCAAGAGTGTTGCGCCGACGGGGCAAATGCCTAGCGTTCGCTGTTTTCGTGGAAATGCCGGCGCATTCGGTGTTTTCTTGCTGCTCATGGTTCTTAACGATCCGGCCGCGCAATGCGGCGGAAAAACGAGGTGTTCATGAAAGTTCTGGTGGTCGGCGGCGGTGGTCGCGAGCATGCATTATGCTGGAAGCTGAAACGCTCGGCATCGGTCAACGAGGTGATCTGCGCGCCGGGCAATCCGGGGATTGCTCGCGAGGCGCGCTGCGTGCCGGTCGGGGCGGAGGATATCGAGGGTCTGATCGCGCTGGCTGATGCGGAACGGCCGGATCTGGTTGTGGTTGGTCCTGAGATGCCGCTGGTGGCAGGCCTCGGCAACCGTTTACGCGAGGCCGGATTCGCCGTCTACGGCCCGGACCGGGCCGCGGCCAAACTCGAAGGCAGCAAATCCTTCTCCAAGCGGCTGATGTATGAGGCCGGCGTGCCGACCGCGCGTTTCGAGGTGCATGTCGATATCGATGAGGCGGTCGAAACGATCCGCAGCTGGGGCGCGCCGATTGTCGTCAAGGCGTCTGGACTGGCGGCCGGCAAGGGCGTGATTGTGGCGCAGAGCGAGCAGGAGGCGATCGATGCCGTACGCGATATGCTGGCCGGCAATGCGTTCGGCGAGGCTGGATCGCAGGTCGTGATCGAGGAGTGTCTGGTCGGCGAGGAGGCGAGCTGCCTGTTTATTGTATCCGGCGACACGATCCTGCCGCTGGCCTCGTCGCAGGATCACAAGGCGCTGCTTGATGGCGATCGGGGGCCGAATACCGGCGGTATGGGAGCCTATTCGCCGGCGCCGTGCGTGACGGAAGCGGTGGCCGATCAGGTGCTGGAGACGATTGCCCGGCCGATTATCGCGGCGCTGAAGCAGAAGGGTGCCGAGTTTATCGGTACGCTCTATGCCGGCGTAATGCTGACCGATGAGGGGCCGAAAACGCTCGAGTTCAATGTCCGTTTCGGCGATCCGGAGTGCCAGCCGCTGATGTGCCGGTTGAAATCCGACCTCGGCGAGGTGCTGCTGGCGGCGGCCGAGCGGCGGCTGGACGGGGTCGAGCTGGAGTGGGAAGAGGGGGCGGCGCTCTGTGTTGTAGTCACCTCCGATGGTTATCCCGGCGGCTTCGAGAAGGGGCAGCTGATCGGCGGGCTCGACCAGGTGGAGGCGGCCGGCACGACTGTGTTTCATGCTGGTACGGCCGAGCAGGACGGCGTGATTGTCAATGCCGGCGGCCGGGTGCTCGGCGTGACGGCGCTGGCGCCGACGGTCAGGCAGGCGCAGCAGCGCGTTTACGGCGCGCTCGAATCGTTGCAGTGGCCGGGCGGATTTTACCGTACCGATATCGGTTACCGGGCCGCGGCTCGTGAAGCAGGCTGACTCGGCCGCACAGAGGAATAGATTGGGGGATAACGGAATGGAAGCGATCAACGTACTGATTCTGATGGGCAGCAAGTCCGACCAGCCGGTCATGGAGAAGACCGAGGCTGTGCTCGAGGCGTTCGGCGTGCCTTACAAAACCATGATTCGCTCGGCCCACCGTACGCCGGAGGCGACCGTGCAGGCCGTGCAGGAGGCTGAAGCGGCCGGTTGTAAGGTGTTTATCTGCGCAGCCGGCATGGCGGCGCATCTGGCCGGCGTGGTCAGCTCGAAAACCGTACGACCGGTTATCGGCGTGCCGATCGCATCGGGGCCGTTGCAGGGCGAGGATGCACTGCACTCGACGGTGATGATGCCGCCCGGCCTGCCGGTCGCGACCGTCGGCATCAATGGCGCCAAAAATGCCGGCCTGCTGGCCGTGCAGATGCTGGCCCAGAATGACGAGCGGCTGACGCAGCTGCTGATTGATGATCGCAAGGCGCAGGCCGAGGCAATCCTCGCTGAGGAGTAGCATCCGATCCCGGCTGGCGGCGCTGCGCGCGGCGGCAATGCTCCGGTGCGGCGGCGTGCTGGCGCACCATACGGCGACGCTGCCCGGCGTTGCGGCCAGCCCGTACAGCGCGAGCGCAATCCGGCGCATGCAACGATTCAAACAGCGGCGCGGTCCGTTTCTGCTGTTGGCGGATTCCGCCCATACGGCGCTGCGTCTGGCGCGCTGGTATTCGCCGGCCCTGCGGCGACTGGCGCGGCAATCATGGCCGGGGCCGGTGACGTTGCTGTTTGCGGCCCGCCCCGGGCTGCCAGCCTGCTGCTATCAGCGCGGGGCATTGGCCGTGCGCGTCGATGCGGCCACGCAGGTGCGGCAACTGGCAGCGGCCAGCGGCGGCCTGCTGCTCTCCAGTAGTCTGAATCGCCGCGCCGCCGCGCCGCGCTCGCCCGGTCTGAAGACGCGCATGCGGCTGCACCGCTTTCTGGGTGGTACGCTCGCAGGCGGCGCCCCGGCCGGAGAAGCCTCAACAATCGTGCGCATATGGCGCAACAATTCCGCTACGATTCGCCCATGACGGGGCAGGAATGAATGGCTAACATGCCGCGCATGCAAACATTTCCCGACCTCTTAAAATCTCTGTGGCAGCGCATCGGCTCGATGTCGCTGGCTATTATCCTGCTTGTCGTGTTGTCGATCGCATCGGTGATCGGCACCGTGCTGCTGCAAAATCAGGGGCAGGCCGATTATCTGCAGCAGTTCGGTCCGCTCTGGTACTGGGTGTTCCGCTCGCTCGGCCTGTTCGACATGTACCACACCTGGTGGTTCCTGGGCATGCTCGGCTTCCTGATGGTCTCGCTCACATCCTGTTTGTGGCGTAATGTGCCGAAGATGCTCAAGGAGATGCGCACGCGCAAGGCGACCGTGGCAGAGAAATCGCTCAAGCGGTTCCAGTACCTGCACGATTGGCAGCTGGACGGTGCGGCAGATGCAGCTGCGCTGCAGCAGGCGTTTCGCAAGCGTCTGCCCGGCTGGGAGTTCCGCGAATCCAACCAGGACGGCGTGCGCTACTTCCGCGCCGACAAGGGGCGCTGGAATAAATGGGGTTATATCCTGGTTCATTCCGCGATTCTGGTCATTCTGGTCGGCGGCTGGATGGGCTCCGAATATGGTTTTCGCGGCGACATGGCTGTGCCGGAAGGGCAGGCCGAGGATGAGATCTCGTTCCTGCAGGGTACGCAGACCGGCCATCTGAAGATGCCGTTCAAGGTGCGCTGCAACAGCTTTTCGATCGACTTCTTTCCGACCGGCGCGCCCAAGGAGTTCCGTTCGAACCTGACGATCATCGATGACGGCAAGGAGGTGCTGACCAGCGATATTATCGTTAACGAGCCGCTCTACTATAAGGGTGTGCGCATCTACCAGGCCAGTTTCGGCGACGGCGGTTCGGATATCACTTTCAAACTGTTCCATCTGGACGGCTCCGAGCAGATCAGTTACGCTAAGACGCAGGTCTACCGCAGCTGGAAGGATGAGAAGACCGGCCTGTCGATCAAGGTGACCGACTTCAAACCGTACAATGTCGAGAATATGGCCAACCCGGGCGAGCCGAAGGATTTCCAGGATCTGGGGCCGGCTGTCGAGTACGAGCTACGCGGGCTGGGGTTGAAGCCGGTCAAGATCAAGGCATTCATGAATCCGTTTATTGACGGCGACGGCGTTAATCAGGGCTCGTTTATCATGATCTCGATGACCGGCGACAAGGCCGATTACAAGCCGGTTTCGCTTGGGCTGGATCTGACCAACCCGGTCGAGTGGAAGCTGTTCCACGCCTTTATGCGTCAGCTGGCTGCGCTCGAAAAACAGGCCGGCAAGGATGGCAAGCTGAAGGCGTTCAAGCGCGCGATGGCTGAGGTGTTCGGTGAGGGCAAGCGGCCGGAGGGCATTCAGGCGATGGCGATGCGCACGCTGCAGGGAGTCAATATGCTCTCGCAGCTGCCGTGGCCGATGCTGCCGATGCTCGATGATTTCGAGCAGCACTACTATACCGGCCTGCAGCTGGCAATGGATCCGGGCATGAATGTGGTCTGGTTCGGCAGTGCGATGCTGGTGATCGGACTGTGCATTATGTTCTATATGCCTCATCGCAAGTTGTGGTTGATTATCCGCCCTGCCGCAGGTGGTCGTCGTCGCGTCACTCTGGCCGGTATGGCGAATCGCAATCACCTTGTTTTCAATCAGGCTTTTAACGCTTTGTTCACGAAGCTCGATGAAGATTTCACGGCACGGTCGTCGTGACCGGCTACTGCATCGTCTATTCAAGGAGTGAGTTATGACTGCAACAACTGCTGAATCCGCTTTCGCCGCCGCACTGAATCAGGGGCGCTGGGCCTGGCTGCGTTTCAATGCCTATCTGGGGGCGATGCTAGGTATTGCCGCAATGGCGATGTTCGGCAGCGGCGGTTATGAAGAGAATGCCTTCCTGTATCAGATCCTGAGTATGAAAGGGGTGATCTGGGGGGGCACCGGTGCACTGGCCGGTGCGGGGCTGGCAGTCGTGGCCAGTATGATCAAACCGGGCCTGATGGATGCGAAAATGGCGCGCAACACGGTGCCGTGGCTGGACGGCTTCGTGCTGATGGTGATTCTGGCTGCAATCTGGGTGCTGTTCGAGCCGGCCCGCGATCAGATCTCCTATGAAGACCAGTCCAATCTGTTTGCCGGCCGTGTAATCATGGCGATGAATGTGATTTTTATCTTTTCGGCCGTATCCTATATCGCCTATCTGTTTGCGCCGGAGTCGTTTATCGGTCGTGTTGCGACCTGGACGGCCTATATTGGCGTCTATCTCGGCGGTTCGGCGCTGCTGCTGCGTTGGCACGAGTCCTATCTGTTCGATCTGGATATCGGCCATGCGCCAGTCTCCAATCTCTATGAAGTATTCATCCTGTTGTTTTGCATTACCGCGGCGGTCTATCTGGCGCTGGAGAAACGCTATCAGGCCAAGGCGATGGGCGCGTTTGTGATGACGCTGGTATCGGCCGGCGTCTTCTTCGGTATCTGGCTGGATTCGGTCGGGCAGGGTGATATCAAACCGCTGGTGCCGGCGTTGCAGTCCTACTGGATGAAGATCCATGTGCCGATGAACTTTGTCGGTTACGGCTCGTTCGCTGTTGCATGCGGCGCCGGTATGGCCTATCTGGTACGCCACCGTCTGGAGGCGGCCGGCGGCACGTCGAAGATGCTGAAGATCTTCCCGTCGCTGGAGCAGCTTGACCAGCTGGCCTACAAGGCAGTCGCGATCGGCTTCCCGGCCTTCACGCTGGCGACGATCCTCGGGGCAGCATGGGCGGCTGAGGCATGGGGCGGTTACTGGTCTTGGGATCCGAAAGAGACCTGGGCGCTGATTGTCTGGCTGATCTACGGCGCCTATCTGCATGCGCGCGTATCGCACGGCTGGCACGGCAAAGCGCTGGCCTGGTGGGCAGTGGCCGGCTTCCTGGTCACCGTGTTCTGCTTTCTCGGTGTGAACATGTATCTCTCCGGTCTGCACTCCTACGGGCGTCTCACGTAGGTCATAAAACTGTGCTATAATGCCCTCATTCGGAGTTGAAGGGGCGGAGTATTGAGATCATTACGTAAAATTATTTTCCCGGCTGCCGGCATGGGGACGCGTTTTCTGCCGGCAACCAAGGCCAGTCCGAAAGAGATGTTGACGATTGTCGACAAGCCGCTGATTCAATACGGTGTCGAGGAGGCGCTGGCTGCGAAAATGGATCAGATCATCATGGTCACCGGTCGCGGCAAGCGTGCGATTGAGGATCATTTCGATATCTCCGCCGAACTGGAATACAGCCTGAAAAAGGCCGGCAAAGAGGCGCTCTACAAAAAGGTCTCGTCGGTCGCACGCATGGCCGAAGTGATCTATGTGCGCCAGAAGCAGGCGCTGGGTCTCGGGCATGCGGTACTGTGCGCACGCCACTGGATTGCCGACGAACCGTTTGGCGTCTCATTGGCCGATGAGCTGATTGTTGGCGATGTGCCGGCGATGCAGCAGTTGCGTGAAGTCTACCATGCCACCCACTGTTCAGTGATCGGACTGATTCAGGTGCCGGCCGATCAGGTCTCCAAATACGGCATTGTCTCTTACCGCGCCGAGAAGAGCGGCTTGCTGCGCCTGACCGATATGGTCGAGAAGCCAATCGTGGAGGAAGCACCATCGCGTCTGGCGATTATCGGCCGCTATATCTTTACGCCACGGCTGATGGAGCTGCTGCTCGATGTGCGTCCCGGTAGCGGCGGTGAGATTCAGTTGACCGATGCGATCGCCGCGCTGGCCAAAGAAGAGCCGGTTTACGGCGTGTTGCTCGACGGGCAGCGTTTCGACGCAGGTAATCCGGCCGGTTTCCTGCAGGCCAATGCGGTGCTTGGTCTGCAGCATGCGGAATATGGAGAGGCTTTGCGACAGGCCCTGATCAAGCATCTGTGAACCGGACTGCTGAAAACAATCTCCCCCGACATCTGCTGGCGCTCGATACGGCCGGCGGCGTCATCGCAGCCTGCGTGATCCGCGACGGCCGCTGTTGCGAGCTCAAGGAGAGCCCGTCCGGCGGGCAGACCCGCTCAACGACGATCGTGCCGCAGCTGCAGGGGCTGTTGGAACAGGCGGGGCTGGCGTGGGATCAGCTCGATATGCTGGCGCTCGGGGCCGGTCCCGGCGCATTTACCGGCCTGCGCATCGGCGCGGCGACACTGGCCGGGATCAATGCCGGCTTGCAACTGCCGATTCTGCATCTCTCGTCGCTGGCAATCACGGCGATGCAGACGGCATCGGACGAGCCAGTCCGGGTGCTGGAGGATGCGCGCGCAGGCGAGATGTTCTGTGGCTACTATCGGGGCGGCGTTGCGCTGGAGCCGGATCGCAGTCTGAGCTGGAACGATGTCGACTCACTGATGCCGGGCGCATACTGCTGCCATGCTGATGCGCCGCGGCCGTTGCTTGGATGGCAGCGTTTACCGCTGGTTTGTACGCGCAGCCATGCGCTGGCGCAGATCGTGCGAGAAGCGCTGGCCGGCGGAATCGATGTGCTCGCGCTGCCGTGCTATCCCGAACCGCGCTATCTGCAGCGTTCGCAGGCGGAAAGGAATATGGATGGGAGTATGGATGCAAGCTGATCGAATCCGGGTGTTGTTTGTCTGTCTCGGCAATATCTGTCGTTCGCCGCTGGCGGAAGTCATTGTACGGGCCGCTGCGGTCCGGCGCGGGCTGGCGCACTACCATTTTGAGTCGGCCGGGACCGGTGACTGGCATATCGGCGGGCCGGCCGACCCGCGTTCAGCCGCAAAGGCGCGCGAGTATGGGCTGGATCTGGGCGCGCATCGCGCTCAGCAGGTCACGGCGCTGAACTGCGGCAACTGGGACTGGCTGGTCGCAATGGATGCCGACAATCGTCGGCAGCTGCTGCAGATGGGCGCGGATGCATCATGCATTCTGATGATGCGCCAGTTTGAGAGGGGGGGGGCGGAGAGCGGCAATGTGATTGCCGATGTGCCCGACCCCTATTACGGTGGTCCCGACGGTTTTGAGCATGCCTACCGGATGCTGGCTGCGAACGCCGAAGCGCTGCTGGACTATCTGGAAAGCCGGCGTTACGAAAACGTCGGTTAAGTCGCTGTTAGTGCTGGCTTAGCGCCGGCGCGGCCCGTTTTCTTGATGTCGGTGCGCCACTATTTCAGAAAAATGCGATGAACATGCAATTAGGGCTTGCTAAATGGCTGCAGCGGCGCTAGAAATCGCGCCCCTTTAATGGGGCCTGTCTTTTGCCAGTCCGCGTATCAATCGGTGCGCCGCCTGGCACAAGGCAGAGCCTTAGAAACTACGGAGAGATGACGTGAAAGCTGACATTCATCCAGAATATCTCGCATCCAAGGTAACTTGTTCATGCGGCAACACATTTGAGACGCGTTCGACCAAAGGCGACATTCGTGTCGAAATCTGTTCGGCCTGCCATCCGTTCTACACTGGCAAGCAGAAGATTGTTGATACAGAAGGCCGCGTTGAGCGTTTCTACAAGAAATACGGCAAGCCTGCGGCGAAAGCGGCCTAAGGTACGGAGATTGATATGTACGCTGTAATTAAAACAGGTGGCAAACAGTACCGCGTTCAGGAAGGCGATGTCCTGCGCGTTGAGAAACTGGACGGCGAAACCGGTGCGGAGATCACGTTCGACGACGTACTGATGGTCGGCGAAGGCGATGCGATCAGGATCGGCAGCGATGTCGCCGGCGCAACGGTGACCGGTGTCGTGACCGGCAGCGGTCGCGGCAAGAAGATCGTGGTGTTCAAGAAGCGCCGCCGTAAAAACTATCGTTTGACCCAGGGTCATCGCCAGAGCTATACCTCTGTGCGCATCGAAAGCATCAAGGAGTAAACCATGGCACACAAAAAAGCTGGTGGTTCCAGTCGTAACGGACGCGATTCCAATTCCAAGCGCCTCGGCGTGAAAAAATATGGCGGTGAAGCAGTCATTGCCGGCAATATCATCGTGCGTCAGCGCGGCACCAAGATCCGCCCGGGCAACAATGTCGGCTGCGGTCGCGATTACACGCTGTTCGCCCTGACCGACGGCAAGGTAGAGTACTACAAGAGCGCCGGTCGTACGACGGTTCGGATCACCGAATAAAGCGGTCGGATATTACAATGCAAAGGGGGTGCGCTGGTCGCACCCCTTTTTTGTGCGTGTGTTCACCGCAGAGTACGCAGAGGAGTTCATATGATCGGCATGGTTAATCATCTCGTGCGTCAACGGCTTTCGCGGGCAGTCAATATGCGTAAAGCTTTCTTGCCTGAACCCTTTGTGTCCTTCGTATTCTCTGTGGTGGGCAAAGGGTTTTGATTTCAACAGGTTCCGTGGTGTAATACAGCATGCGTTTTATAGATGAAGTAAAAATCGAGGTGCGGGCAGGCAATGGCGGCAGCGGCTGTACCTCCTTCCGGCGCGAGAAATATATCCCGAAGGGCGGTCCGGATGGCGGCGACGGCGGCCGTGGCGGCCATGTCGAGTTTGTCGCGTCGCGGCGCAAGAACACGCTGCAGGAGCTCTATCTGCGCAAGCGTCTGATCGCCAAAAACGGTCAGCCCGGCATGGGCTCCGACTGCCATGGCAGGAATGGCGAGGATATCATCATGGAGGTGCCGGTCGGCACGATTGTGCGCGATGAAGAGGGGCATCTGCTGGCCGATCTCTCCGAGGAAGGGGCGCGCTATATCCTGGCCCGCGGCGGCGAGGGCGGCATGGGCAATGCCCGTTTCGCGACCAGTACCAATCGCGCGCCGCGTTATTCGCAGCCCGGACTGGAGGGCGAGCACGGCATCCGCTATCTCGAACTGAAGCTGATGGCCGATGTCGGCCTGGTCGGTCTGCCCAATGCCGGCAAGTCGACGCTGCTGGCGCGCATCTCCAATGCCCGGCCGAAGATTGCCGACTATCCGTTTACGACGCTCAAGCCCAAGCTCGGTCAGGTATTCATGGATGACGGCGACGGCTTTGTCGTCGCCGATATCCCCGGCTTGATCGAGGGGGCGCATGAAGGGCGTGGGCTGGGCGACCGCTTCCTGCGCCATATCGAGCGTACGGCGGTGCTGCTGCATCTGGTCGATGCCTGCTGCGAGGATGGCAAGCCGGTGGCCGAGCAGATTGCCGAGATCGAAACAGAGTTGAAGGGCTATGGCGAGATGCTGTGGCGCAAGCCGCGACTGCTGGTGCTGAACAAGGTTGATGCGCTGCTCGATGATGAGCAGGCTGCGGCGCTGGCTGCTGCCAGCGCGACCGGCCTGCCGGTATCGATGATCTCCGCGGTCAGCGGCGGGGGCGTGCAGGCGCTGCTGCATCAGGTCTATGAGCGGGTGCTGGCCGAACGCCGCCAGGTGGCTGAGCGGGAGGCTGAACGGACTGATGCGGTCGACAGCGGCGCGGCAGGTGATCCGGAGGCCGGCGCATGATTCGCAGCCGATCGGATCTGGGGCAGGTGCGCCGTCTGGTCGTGAAAATCGGCAGCTCGCTGCTGGCCGATGCAGGATCGGGCATCCGGCAGGATGTGATCGATCAGCTGGTCGATGAGCTGGTCGGGCTGATCGCGGCCGGGCGTCAGATTGTGGTTGTGACCTCCGGCTCGGTGGCGCTCGGGCGGGTGCGCATGGGCTGGGTCGACCGCTGCCTGTCGGTGCATGAGAAGCAGGCCGCGGCCGCGATCGGTCAGCCGAAGCTGATGAATGCCTACGGCAAGGCGTTTGCGCGCCACGGCCTGAGCGTCGCACAGATGCTTCTGACCAAGGATGACCTGCGCAACCGGCGTCGCTATCTCAATGCCAGCAACACCAGTGAAACGCTGTTTTCGGCCGGCGTCGTACCGATAGTGAACGAGAACGACACTGTTGTAGTCGCTGAAATCAAGTTCGGCGATAACGACAGTCTCGGCGCATTGGTCGGGCTGGTCGTCGATGCTGATCTGGTCGTGATGCTGACCGATGTGGACGGTCTGTACGACAGTAATCCGTTTGCCAATGCCGATGCCCGCCGCATCGGTATCGTTGCCGAGCTTAGTCAGGCGCATCTGGCAATGGCCGGCGATGCCGGTTCGTCATTCGGCACCGGCGGCATGGCCAGCAAGCTGGCGGCGGCGCGGGTGGCGACGCGCGGCGGCGTGGCCGCAGCGATTATTAGCGGCAAGAAAGGGGGCGCGCTGACCCGGCTGCTGGCCGGTGACGATGAGGGGACGCTGTTTCTCTGCGGCGTGGACCGGCAGAGCAAGCGCCAGCACTGGATTGCCGAGGTACTGCATCCGAACGGGACGATCTGCGTCGATGCCGGCGCTGCCCGAGCCCTGCTGGAGCAGGGGGGCAGCCTGCTGCCGGTTGGCGTGACGGCTGTCGAAGGTGTGTTTGACAAAGGCGATTGCGTCGAGATTATCGCCGCATCGGGCGTGATTGCGCGGGGCCTGTGCAATTATACGGCCGAAGAGATGCGCCGGATCATGGGCCATGCCAGCAGCGAGATCGAATCGGTTCTCGGCTATCACGACTTTTCATCGGTGATTCATCGCGATAATCTGGTGCTGATGGGACGCTGACGGGGTGTTGGCCGGGCAGCTAAGGAGATGCTGATTAAAGGTATTCTGCCTGTAATCAGACTGGAAAGGCAAAAGCGTGGTTTTGCCTTTCCTTACACAACATTGCAGGAGAGCAATGTTGCACGCGCAGCGCTCGAAGGGGGCCATGCACGGATGCATGGCATGAAATCAATCACTTGCGTGATTGGTTTGATTCACGGCATCCTGCCGCTCACCTGTCGGCGGCATAGCCGTCTTATTCATCTATTCTGATGAATAATGGCAGGCCGTCCATAGCCTGCGTGGAAACGCTGACATTCAGCGCTTCCCTAAGCGCTGTCGGCAGACGGGCCGGAACAGAAGATTTACCAACACAGTGGGGAGAGGTTCATGGAAACAGATGCGGAAACAGTAATGCAGACGCTGGGCAGTCAGGCGAAGCAGGCCGCCCAGACGATGCGCATGGCCGATACTGGCGCCAAGAACCGGGCGCTGCAGCTGGCCGCGGCGGTGATACGGCGTGAAATGAACGAGATTCTGGCCGCCAATGCGATGGATATGCAGGCGGCCGAGGCGAGCGGGCTGGATGCGGCGCTGAAGGATCGGCTGCTGCTGACCGGCGACCGCGTCGATGCGATGGCCGAGGGACTGGAGCAGGTGGCGGCATTGCCCGATCCGGTCGGCGCGATCGATCAGCTGCGCTATCGTCCGTCCGGAATTCAGGTCGGCCATATGCGCGTACCGCTCGGCGTGATCGGCATTATCTATGAATCGCGCCCGAATGTGACCGCCGACGCGGCCGCGCTCTGCCTGAAGTCCGGCAATGCGGCGATTCTGCGCGGCGGCTCCGAGGCGATCCACTCCAATCGCGCGATCGCGGCCTGTCTGCGCCGTGCGCTGGTCGATTCCGGTCTGCCGCAGGATGCCGTGCAGCTGGTCGATTCAACCGACCGGGCGCTGGTCGGCGCGCTGATCCGGAGCAGAGCGTATGTCGATGTGATTATTCCGCGCGGCGGTAAGTCGCTGATCGAGCGGATCTCGGCCGAGGCGCGCGTGCCGGTGATCAAGCATCTGGACGGAATCTGCCACGTCTATATCGATGCGGCCGCCGATGACGACATGGCGCTGGCGATCGCGCTCAATGCCAAGACTCACCGTTACGGCGTCTGCAATGCGATGGAGACGCTGCTGGTGCACCGCGATGCGGCGGCAGTCGTTGCGCCGATTGTACGGGCGATGCTGGAGAAGGGCGTGGAGGTGCGTGGCTGCGAGGCAACGATCGCGGCGGCGGACGGACTCGATGTGCAGCCGGCCAGCGATGCCGACTGGGCGACCGAATATCTGGGGCCGATACTGTCGGTGCGCATGGTCGAGAGCTTCGAGCAGGCTGTGGAGCATATCGCGACCTACAGTTCGGGCCATACCGAGACGATTGTGACTGCCGATCACGAGACCGGGCAGCGCTTTCTGCGCGAAGTCGATTCGTCATCGGTGATGTGGAATGCCAGCACCCGTTTCGCCGACGGCTTTGAATATGGCCTGGGGGCCGAGATCGGGATCTCGACCGATCGCCTGCATGTGCGCGGTCCGGTCGGACTGGAGGGGTTGACGTCGCAGAAGTGGATCGTGCTCGGTAACGGCCAGATTCGTCAGTAGCCACTCCTGTGCGCCGGTTTAACGGTCCAGCTGGCGGCGGATCAGCCGGCTGGTCATAGCTGGTTGCAAAGATGATCGGCATATCGGCGCAGATATCGCGAATCCGCCGGGCTGTATTGACGCCGCCGAGCTCCGGCATGACGATGTCGAGGAGGCAGAGCCGGATCGTATCCGGATCGGCGGGGATAATCTTGACCACCCGGCGTCCGTTTTCGGCGAGCAGCACCCCACCCGGTAGCCCAAGTTCCCCATGATCTGTCTGGAGGCATCCAGCATGCTCTGTTCGTCATCGACAATCAGAATCGTCTCGCCGTGCCCGGGCTGCGGCTGACCCGGTATCGCATCTGCCTGCGGCACGGCCCTGTTCTGCTGCTGCAGTGGCAGATAGATATGGAAGTCGAGCCTGCGCCCGACCGGCTGTCGACCTCGATATGGCCGCCGTGGGTTTTGATCGCACCGTAGACTGTTGATCAGCGTCCAAAATTGCCCCCCCTCCTGTATGATCCCCGGCGACACGAATCGCCGGAGGAAAAAACAGGAGTGATAACTGTGGAGACGAAAGCAAAAGAACGCCGTGATTTTCATGTTCACGGCAAGAGCATTAAGCAAATAGTCCCGGAGAGGAGGCTCTCTCGGAATACGGGTACGTAAGATCCTGCGCAGCGATGAGACCGGGTCGGAGTATCACCGCAGTCGGTAGCCGCGCCCGCAATTGGGCAGGTATGAGGCGCAGCTGGTCGAATGGCTGAAGGCGGACGCCATCGCCTCCCATGCAGTGCGCAGGGGCAAGCGAGATCGCTTTTACAGCGTCGTCGATCTAGTCAACCAGCTGGAACAGGAGCAACGAACCAGCGATGCCGGACGCCTGAAATCTTTTTTCTGACTTGGCCTTCACCGACATGAAACCATCTGGCCAGAATATGAATAATGCGCTGTAATTGTGCACTGTGTGCATGGAGACTGTAAATCCAACTGTGTAAATGCTTAACTCAGCAAAACCTGAGAAAGGAG
>CAYSMR010000008.1:0-19772 GCA_964432195.1 uncultured Zetaproteobacteria bacterium
ACAGCGGACTCTGACTCCGTCAATCAAGGTTCGAATCCTTGTCCCCCAGCCAAACCGAAAAAGGGCTCCCGAAAGGGGGCCTTTTTTCGGTTTGCCATCTGCGGATGCAGGTTGAGTGCCTCCGGTTCGACAAAACTGCAGGAGCAGGTTTTGAACGCCGCGCAGCGGCGGCCTCGCCAGAGGTGGCGGGCAGGAGCTCGCCATCATCCGTCGTCGCATGATGGGGCGCGCTCCCGAAAGGGGGGCCTTTTTCGGTTTGGCTCTGCGGATGCCGGTTGAGCGCCTCCGGTTCGACAAAGCTGCAGGAGCATGTTTTGAACGCCGCATAGCGGCGGCCTCGTCAGAGGTGGCGGGCAGGAGCTGCCATGATCTGCAGTTGCGTGATGGGATTGGCTTTCGCGCCTCCCGCAAGGGGAGTTCTTTGGTTTGGTTTTGCAGATGCCGTTCATTTGTGGTGGCCTCAGGACGAAACGACAACATGAAAAACAATTAACATCGAGTTCACGCTTCTATCAGGTAGCTACCGTTAATGTTCGCGCTGTCTGGCGCTATTCCTCCCTCCCCTCCCTAGTGTTTCGCGTCAGACATCAGGCCCCGGCTCCCGCCGGGGCTTTTCTGTTTCTGGTCGAGAGCGCTATTACGGAGCGGTCTGCGGAGCAGGCGGTATTTGTCGGAGTGTTCTGCATTCATATCTGCAGCCTGAATAACATTTAACGTCCGGTTCATGCTCCGTTCAACAGTCGCCCGCTAATGTTCGCGACGTCTGGCGCTATTCCTTCCTCCCCTCCCTAGTGTTTCGCGTCAGACATCAGGCCCCGGCTTCCGCCGGGGCCTTTTCTGTTTGCGGTCAGCAGGAGCATGCGTTGCTTGCCGGCGCAGCCACTGCTCAACGATGAGGCAAAATTCGGGTGTGCAGCTGCTCCAGCCGCTGCTGCAGCTGCAGTTCATCGTAGCTCTCGGCGTGAATGGTCGGCACCGGACGGCTGCGGTGCTCGCCAACGATGGCGACAAATACGAACACGGCATCCATGATCAGGCTGCCGGTTTGATCTGCATGCACTTCGATATGCGTCCACAGACTGCTGCGCCCGGTCAGTCCGACTCTGGCACGCAGCGCCAACGTTTCTCCTGCATGCGCGGCGCGGTGAAATTGCGCCTCATGTACGGCCCGGGTCAGGCAGTCGCTGCCGGCATGTGTGCGGGCGGCGAGATAGCCGATTTCATCGCACAGCGTCAGCAGTCGGCCGCCATGCATGATGTCATAGCTGTTCAGATCGGATGCGCATACCGGATAGCGCTGGCGGCATTCGGAGTGGTGGATGGTGAGGCGGGACATGGGCAGATGATACAAACAGCCAGTCGTGGCCACATTGTTGCAGGCTGATCATCGAACTGGCCGGCATCAGCTGCTACACTCCGCCCTGATGTGCGCTTATGTTTATAAACCGATGCGGGTGCTGCTCTGGTTGACTGTCATGTTGCTGGCGCTGCAGTCGCCGCTGCAGGCCGCCGAGTCCGGCGGGATGCAGATCCGGATGGATCAGAAGGTGGTCTATTGCGCGGCGCGCGTCGATCTGCCCGATGAGACATTCTCGGAGGCGATGAAGGATGGCGTCGATGTGGCGACCGAGTGGCATATTCAGGTCGGGCGGGTGCGAGAGTACTGGCTCGATGAGAGTATTGCCGATATTACCGTGATCCGTCGCGCCCGTCCGGATCTACTGACCCGCAGCTGGCTGCTCAGCGACTCCTCCAGCGGCATTTCGCGCCGCGTCTATCGCCTGCAGGATGCAATTGCGTTTCTTTCGACGCTGGAGAACTTTCCGGTGCTCGACCGCAGCCTGCTGACGGCCGGCGCATCCTACCGGATGAGTGTGCGTCTGGATGTGCATGCCGGCGGTATTGATGATGCCTGGTGGGCCAACCTGTTGCGCCCGGCCGCAGCCGAGATGCAGCAGGATTTCTCATTGCCGTGAAGCGCTTTGATGCGATGCGCCTGATCCCGCTGTTCATGGCCGCCGGTTTGCTGATGGTGACGGTCCTGCTGTGGCCGACCCGGGATGGCGATGGCGGCCTGCTGGCGTGGGTGAATATGGCGCTGATGCTGTCGCTGTCGCTGCTGCTGTTGCAGTACGGCATCCGGCTGCTGCGCGGGCGCTCTGAACCGCGTCCCGGCTCCAGGCTGCGCGCCAAGCTGGTGATTGCGATGATTGCGATGTTAATGCTGCCGGCGATGGCGATCCAGATGGCGGCCAGTCAGATGGTCGAGCGGGGCATGGATGTCTGGTTCGACGTGCGCGTCGATACGCTGCTGGACCGGGCCCTGAACCTGGCCCAGGGCTTCTATGAGCGGGTCGAGAAAAACATGAAACGCAATCTGCTGGACTATCTCAGCGATCCGGCCCTGCTGGCGGCGGTCAGCGGCCAGATGGATTACCGGACAACGAATGCCCGGCTGGATGAAATTCAGCAGCTGGAGGGGTGGCAGAAGGTCGAGCTGTTCGATCTCAACGAGCGGCTGATCGCATCGCTGCAGGTGGGCGAGCTCAATCCGCTGCAGAGCGCGCCGCTGAATGATACCGCGCGGCTGTCGATGCATCTGGGTCGTGTAGTCACCGAGCTGGAGACGCACGGGGAGCAGGAGGTCGTGGTCGGCTACGCGCCGCTGGTCGGCGCGACGTCGGTGATCGGCCTGCTCAGGGTGGAGACGCAGCTGCCGGCCGGCGTTATCCAGAATGCGCGCGCCGTTGAAGCCGATTATCGCAGCTACCGCCAGCTGGAGCATAAACGACAGAAAATCAGTACGACATTCACCCATGTGATGCTGTTTATGACACTGGTGGTGGTCTTGCTGGCCGGGCTGGTGGCGCTCTGGTTCGCGCGCCGGCTGACCGCGCCGATCGGCGAGCTGGCGCTGGCGCTGCGACGGGTGACCGAGGGCGATCTGGATGTCGTGATCGCCGAGACGCCGCATGATGAGCTCGGTTCGCTGGGGCGTTCGTTCAATCAGATGGCGATGCGGCTGAAGCAGAATGTCGAGGCGATCGAGCAGGCGCAGCAGGAGTTGACGCGGGCGCTGGAGAATAGCCGTCAGCGTCAGTATGTGCTCGAGTCGCTGCTGGCCAATCTGCACTCCGGCGTGGTGCTCGTGGATGCCGATGGGCGGGTGCGCCTGCTCAATCAGGCCGTGCGCGATATTCTGCATCTGCCGAAGGACTGGAAGCCGAGCGCCGATATTCTGCAGGTCAGCCATGGCAATCTGCGTGACATCGGGGAATTTTACGATGAATTGCGCGGCCAGCAGGCCGAGTTGCTGCAGCGCGAGTTCGATGTGGCGCTGCCGGAGGGGAAGACCCTGCATGTGCTGGCGCGCGGCGCCCGTCTGAGCGCTAGCGGCACCGGCTTTTCCGGCTATCTGCTGGTGATCGACGATATCTCCGAGTTGGCCGAGGCCGAGCGTAACAAGGCGTGGGCCGAGGTGGCGCGACGGCTGGCGCACGAGATCAAGAACCCGCTGACGCCGATCAAGCTGTCAGCCGAGCGTTTGCAGCGCCGCTTCCGTTCGCAGGTGGACAATACCGAGGTGTTCGATGTCTGCACCCGGGCCATTATCGATCAGGTGGATCGATTGCTGCGACTGATTACCGATTTCTCGACGCTGGCGCGAATGCCGCAACCCAAAATTCGCCCGGTAACGGTCAATGAACTGTTGCGGGATATGGCCGAGCTGTTTCACAGCTATCGCCGTGTCTGCGTCGAGATTGACGAGCAGAACGACGCGATCTGTCAGTGTGATCCGGATCAGGTGCGGCAGGTGCTGATCAATCTGATGGACAATGCGGTCGCCGCGACCGGCGAGGATGAACACTGTTCGGTCCGCCTCTATGCGCGGGTTGCCGACGGCATGGTCAGCTGGCATGTCGAGGATGACGGCGAGGGTATCGATGAAGATGCTGCATCGAAGCTGTTTGAGGCCTATTATTCGACCAAGGTGAACGGTTCGGGGCTGGGGCTCTCTATTGCCAGACGCATTGCTGAAGATCATGGTGGAACACTGACGCTGGAATCGCGAGCCCGGCCGACCCACTTCTGTCTGAGGCTGCCTGCGCAGGCGGCGCATAAGGAGGATGCATGACTGCACGCATCATGATTGTCGATGATGAACAGCCAATCCGCGATTCGCTGCAGGGGCTGTTCGAGGATGAAGGGTATCTGGTTGTCTGCGCGGCCTCCGGCGAGGAGGCGATTGCCCGCCTGCGCAAACAGCCGGTGGATTGCGTGCTGCTCGATATCTGGATGCCGGGCATCGACGGGCTGGAGACGCTGAGCCGGATCCATCAGATGGATGCCAACCTGCCGGTGATTATGATGAGCGGCCATGCCACGATCGATACGGCCGTGCGCGCCACCCGGCAGGGCGCATTCGATTTTGTCGAGAAGCCGGTCAGTTTTGATCGTCTGATGATCCTGGCCCGCAATGCCGTGCAGAAGCGGCAGCTGGAACAGGAGAATCGCGATCTGAAGCGCCAGGAGATGACCCCTCAGAGCCGTCAGGAGCTGATTGGCGAGAGCCCGGCAATCGCCGAGGTCAAGGCGTTGATCAAGCGCGTCGCACTCTCCGATTCGCCGGTGCTGATTGTCGGCGAGCACGGCACCGGCAAGGCCGTGGCTGCGCGCATGCTGCATGCTGCATCCAGACGCAGCGACGGCCCGTTTGTCGAGGTCAATACGGCCAGTATTCCGGCCGGCCGCATGGATTCGGAGCTGTTCGGGCATGAGAAGGGAGCCTTCGCCGGCGCGCTGCATGCGCAGCGCGGCCGTTTCGAGGCGGCCCATCAGGGCGTGCTGTTTTTTGATGAGGTGACCGAGCTGAGTCTGGCCGCGCAGGCCAAGATTCTGCACGTGTTGCAGGAGCGCGTTGTGCACCGGCTCGGCAATCCGGCCCCGATCGAGTGCAATGTGCGGCTGATTGCGGCCAGCGCCCGCGATCTTGATCAGGCGCTGCGCAGTGAAACGCTGAGGGAGGATTTCTATTACCGTCTGAATGTCGTCTCGATCCGGATGCCGGCATTGCGTGAGCGACTGCAGGACCTGCCGTTGCTGATCGATGCGCTCGCTGCCGAGCAGGCGCGCGAACTAGGCGGCGAGGCGGTGCGCTTCGATGCCGGCGTGATTGCCCGGCTTGAGTCCTATGCCTGGCCCGGCAATGTGCGTGAACTGCGCAACTATATCGAGCGCTGCCATATTCTGATGCCGGGCGAGCGGATGACGGTCGATAACATGCTGCCGCCGGACCAGTCCACGGTGCAGAGCGGTCCGGCGCAACCGGCTGCGCCTGCGCGCAGCGATGATCCGCTGCTGCATGAGACCGACAGCTTCCATGATGCGCGCGAGGCGTTTGAACGCGCCTTCCTGCTGCAGCACCTGGAGCGGCACGGCTGGAATATCAGTCGCACGGCGGCCGAGATCGGTATAGAGCGCAGTCAGCTGCATCGCAAGATCAAGTCGTTCGGGCTGACGCAGCCGGCGAGGGAGCAGAGATGAATGTTGTAATTCTCGGGGCCGGCGAAGTCGGTTACCATATTGCCAACCGACTGGCCACCGAGGGCAATAACGTGTCGGTGGTTGATCAGGATGCCGAGCGGCTGCAGGTAATTGCCGATGCGATGGATGTCAAAACGGTATGCGGCATGGCCTCCTATCCGACCATTCTGGAGCAGGCCGGGGCCAAGAATGCCGACCTGCTGATCGCGGTGACGACCAATGACGAGATCAATATGCTGGCCTGTCAGGTGGCGCACTCGCTGTTCAAGGTGCCGACGAAACTGGCGCGCGTGCGCGAAACCGATTATGTCAGCCGCGCCGGCCTGATCGGCCGCGATGATCTGCCGATCGATGTGATTATTTCACCGGAGGCCGAGGCGGCCAAGGTTGTCATGGGGCGGCTGAATGTCTCCAGTGCGATGGATGCGCGGGAATTTTTCGGCGGCGCGCTGCAGCTGGTGGAGTTCATTGTCCGGCCGAAGAGCGTGCTGGCCGGCCTGTCGCTGAAAGAGTTGCCCGAGGTGATGGGGGATCTGTCGGTCTAT
Organism: uncultured Zetaproteobacteria bacterium; assembly: GCA_964432195.1. Classification (GTDB taxonomy): domain Bacteria; phylum Pseudomonadota; class Zetaproteobacteria; order Mariprofundales; family Mariprofundaceae; genus Mariprofundus. Next base: position 6,090 of record CAYSMR010000008.1, read on the forward strand.
GTTGTTGCGCATGAGCACAACGGACGCTGGCGCGTGCCGCGCGGCGATACCGTGCTGCTGGCCGGCGACAGCATCTATGTGGCGGTGGCGCGTGAACAGCTGGATGGTCTGATGCGGGTGCTGGATCTGACCTGTCAGTCGCCGAAGGGTCGCAATGTGCTGATGGTCGGTGGCGGCCATATCGGCTTTATTGTCGCGCGCGAGCTGGAGAAGGCCGGTGCGCTGGTCAAGGTGATCGAGCACAGTGAAGCGCGGGCCGAATGGCTCTCCGAGCAGCTCAGCAATGTTGTCGTGATTCGTGGCAATGCGCTCGACCAGAAGCTGCTGGAAGAGGAAAATATCGACAAAATGGCCGATTTTCTGGCCATGACCAATGATGATGAAACCAATATTTTGAGCAGCCTGATCGCCAAGCGTTACGGCGTACCGCATGTTGTGACGCTGGTGAATCGCTCGATCTATACCCAGGTGGTGCGCCAGATCGGACTCGATGTGACTGTGTCGCCGCGCCTGTCGACGGTCGCATCGATTCTCGGTTTCATGCGCAAGGGGCGGATCCACGGCATGGCCTCACTGGCCGATGGCAGTCTGGAGGTGCTCGAGGCTGAAGCGCTGGAGACCAGCACGATTCTGCACAAGCCGCTGATGGAGCTGGCGCTGCCGGATGACACCGTCATCGGCGCAATTTTGCGCGATAGCAAGATTATCGTGCCCAACGGCGCCGTGCAGGTGCAGCCGCATGATCATGTGCTGATCGTGACGACCAGCGCCTCGGTTGCGGCTGTCGAAAGGCTGTTTGAAGTCCACTTGGAATTTTTCTGAACGATGCATCCGAAGGGCGTAATCTGGACGATCGGCACGCTGGTGACGCTCTACGGCGGCTGTATGATGATTCCGGCGCTGGTCGCGCTCTATTATGACGCCGGTCATGTAGCCGAGTTCCTTGAAGCCGGCGTGATCGTGATGCTGTGCGGCTTTGGCATGCTGCGCTTCGGCGGCGGCGCGCCGGAACGGCTAACCCATCGCGACGGCTTCCTGATTGTGGCGCTGGCCTGGCTGGTGCTGGCGCTGATCGGCGCGGTGCCGTTCTGGACGACCGGCACGCTGCCGTCGATTATGGATGCGATGTTTGAATCAACATCGGGCCTGACTACGACCGGCGCGACGGTGATTTCCGGCCTGGACGATCTGCCACGCTCGATCCTGTTCTGGCGTTCGATGCAGGAGTGGCTGGGCGGCATGGGTATCATCGTGCTGGCGGTGGCTGTGATGCCGCTGCTCGGCGTTGGCGGCATGCAGCTGTTCAAGGCCGAGACGCCGGGGCCGGTCAAGGACAAGCTGACCGCCCGGGTCACCGAAACGGCCAAGCTGCTCTGGTATCTCTATCTTGGTATGACGCTGGCCTGCGGGCTGGTCTACTGGCTGGCCGGCATGACGCCGTTCGATGCGATCAATCATGCGATGTGCACGGTGGCGATCGGCGGCTTTTCCACCCATGATGCCAGTTTCGGCTACTATCAGGATACCGGCCTGCAGCTGGCGGCGATCTGTTTTATGGTGCTGGCCGGCGTGAATTTTACGCTGCATTTCGCCGCCGCGCTGAAGGGGTTTTCGCTGCGCGCCTATTTCCTCGATGAGGAGTTCCGGGTCTATATCGGCTGGATCTGTCTGCTGCTACTGCTGATCGGGCTGATTGTACTGCCCGGCGAACGCGATTCGGCGATTCATGTGGCATTCAATGTGGTCTCGATTGCGACGACGACCGGCTTCGCCGTCAGCGATTACAGCCTGTGGGCGCCCGGCGCGACAATGCTGCTGGTGATGACCATGTTTGTCGGCGCCTGCGCCGGCTCCACCGGCGGCGGAATGAAGGTTGTGCGCATTCTGCTGCTGTTCCGGCAGGGGATCCGCGAGATCCGCAGGCTGGTGCATCCGCATGGCGTGATTCATGTGAAGATGGGCAATCAGCGTATCGCCTCCGGCATTACCGAGGCGCTGTGGGGATTCGCAGTGCTGTTCATGGTCTGTTATGTCATTGTCGCGATGTTGCTGGCCTTTACCGGCGTCGATATGGTGACTGCGTTCACGGCCGCGGCGGCCTGCATCACCAATACAGGGCCAGGTTTCGGGCAGGTCGGGCCGGCCGGCAATTATGCATCGATGCCGGATATGGCCAAATCGGTGCTGATCTTCGGCATGATTCTCGGGCGCCTGGAGATCTATACCTTTTTCGTGTTGCTGGTGCCGGAGTTCTGGCGCGATTAGCCGGCTGTTCATCAAACAGGATCCGAGGGCTTGTCCATTTGAGTTTTTCCATCTCCGGAGGCATGATCCGGGCAAACCGTAAGCAAATCGAGGTGTTCCATGATAGAGATCAAAGTCAAGGCAGGCCACGCCCACAAGCAGCGCGATGATGCGATCGTGCTGCCGCTACTGGATGGGCGCAAGCTGAGCGAGGCCGGGCGGGCGCTGCAGGAGACAACCGGCAAGGCGATCCCGTCATTTCTGCGAAAACACGATATTAGCGGCGCATTCGGCAGCGGCCGCACGCTCTACGATCTGAAAGGAGAGCTCGAATACAAGCGGGTGATGCTGCTGGGCGCGGGCGAGGAGAAGAAGCTCGATCTGCACAAGCTGCGCACGCTGGCGGCGAAGGTCGCGCGCAAGCTGGAGCGCGGCGGCGCGCGCGATGTCTCGCTGTTTCTGGCCGAGCTGCATGTGCGCGGCGCATCGGTGGCCGACAAGGTGCAGGCGATTGCCGAAGGGGTCTGGCTGGGGCTCTACCGTTTCGAAAAATATCAGCACCGCAAGGATGAGCAGCGCCGCGAACTGCGCTCGCTGACGATTATGGTGCCGTCGCGTCGCGATCTGGATGCGGCCGGGGCTGCAGTGACGCGCGCCCGTGCGATTGCCGGCGGCGCCAATTTCGCCCGCGATCTGGCCAATGAGCCGGGCAATGTCTGCACGCCGGCATATCTCGGCGATCAGGCTGCCGCGCTGCAGCATCCGCAGCTGAGCGTGACCGTGATGGACAAACAGGCGATCAGCGAGGCCGGTTTCAATGCGCTGCTGGCGGTCAATCAGGGCTCGGCCCAGGAACCGCGCTTTATCGTGCTCGATTACAGGGGCGGAGAGGCGGATGATGCGCCGACCGCGCTGGTCGGCAAGGGGCTGACCTTCGATGCCGGTGGCATCTCGATCAAGCCGGGCGCGCAGATGGAGGAGATGAAGTACGATATGTGCGGCGCAGCCGCCGTGCTCGGCATCTTCCGGGCCGCGATCGAGCTGGAGCTGCCGCTCAATCTGCTCGGCATGATTCCGGCAACCGAAAACCTGCTCGGCGCTGCGGCCTACAAGCCGGGTGATATTATCACCGGCTACAAGCAGGATATCTCGATTGAGATTCAGAATACCGATGCCGAGGGGCGCATTATCCTCTCCGACGCGCTGGCCTACGCGGCCGAACAGCAGCCGGCCGAGATTATCGACTTCGCGACGCTGACCGGCGCCTGCGTCATTGCGCTGGGCGCGCATGCCAGCGGCATGATCGGTACCGCCGAGAAGCTGAAACAGGCTCTGAAACGGGCCGGTGACCGGACCAGCGACCGGGTATGGGAGCTGCCGATGTATGAGGAGTATCAGGAGCAGATCAATTCCGATATTGCCGATATCCGCAATATCGGCGGCCGCGAAGCCGGTACGATCACGGCGGCCTGCTTCCTCTCCCGCTTTGTCGGTGATGTGCCGTGGGTCCATCTTGATATTGCCGGCACGGCCTGGAATATGAAGGGCAGCGATCTGTCGGCCAAGGGGGCGACCGGCGCCGGCGTGCGACTGGTGCTCGATTACCTGCTCTCAAAGGCGGAGTAAACGGGATTGGCACTGGACTTGCTCTGACTCCCTGCAGGCGGCCGCAGGCCGTCGCAACGCGAACAGTCGGGGGTAGTGCGATGACATTCGGTGCCGGAAAATTGACGTATGCCCGGGGGAGGGATGGTGATGGTGCGTAACATGATGCGCGGGTTTGGTCGCAAGTGCGATTTGCGGATCGCCCTGCAGGCGGATTGGTGAGAGCCTCCCTGACCCGGTTGCTGGTCGGCCTGCTTCTGCTGTTGATGCCGGTTGCCGTGCAGGCGCTGGGCTTTGGCGCGCTGGCCCTTTCCAGTCATCTGAAACAGCCGCTGCAGGCGGATGTGCCGTTGCTGCTGGACGCGTCGGACGATGTCGAAAGCGTGCATGTGGCGTTGGCCGACCGGCACGAATACCGTCAGCTGGGGCTGCAGTGGCAGCCGGTGTTGGCGCAGCTGAAGGTGGTTCTGCAACAGCGCCGCTCGGCGCATCCTGTTATTGCGCTGCGTTCGGTCGGCGTAATCGATACGCCGCTGCTGTCGATCCTGCTCAAGGCGGACAAGGCTGGGCGCGGCACCTACTACAAACATTATCGGCTACTGCTGGATCCGGTTGAAGCCGTCTCGCTGCAGCCGAACCGGCCACTGGTGCTGCCGCTGCGAAATATTGGCAATGGCAAGAGTGGCGCGAGTGCTGCAGCCGGCGAGCAGGAGTGGGCCAGAATTCGCCGTTATGGGCCGGTGCAGGCCGGTGACAGTCTGAGCGAGATCGCCTATCGACTGCGCCGCGACAAGCGCTTCAGCAACAATCAGGTGATGCTGGCGCTTTATGAGACCAATCCGGACGGTTTTGTCGGCGGCGATATCAACCAGCTGAAGCAGGGCGCATTTCTGAATGTGCCGCGCGGTGAAGTAGTCAAAACCTATGCCGGCAAGGGTGCGATGCGCAAGCTGTCGCAGCTGTTGACGCGCACCCATGCCGCGTCCCCGCAGAGCGTTGCCCGGGCGCAGTCAGCCGACCGGGAAGACCGGAAACCGCCTGCAGCGCCGGCCATAGTGGAGGCGAAATCCGGGCTGCGCTACAGCGGTCAGATTTCGATCAGCGGCGCAACGGCCGATCGCCTGAGCCGGGACCTGAACAGCGTGAAAAACGGATTCGACCAGCAGTTCGCGGCCGTGCATGCCGAGCTGATGGCCGGCAAGCTGCAGATGGCCGACCTCGGCAAGTCGGTCTCCTCGCTCAATCTGTCGGTGCGTGAGATCAAACAGGATATTCGTACGCTGAAACAGGATGTAGCGGTAATCAAACAGCATACTGCTCAGGCGGCACCGGCCGCATCACCAACTTACTGGCAGCTGGCGCTGGCGGCCCTGCTGGCCTCTCTGCTCGGCGCACTGCTGGCAACATGGGTGCGCAACCGCCGCGATGAAACTCCCGCGCAACCGGTTGCGCTGACACCGTCCAGCGAACATCCGGAACGGCGCGCGGCGGTTGCAGAGAGCGAAGCTGGCAGAGCCGCTGTCGGTGAACAGGAGCCCGCGCAGGCAGCCACACGCCCGATAGCCGATGAGGTTGTGCAGCTGCTCAACCACGCCGAGGAGAGTCTCGGACGGTGCGAGTTTGAACAGGCCGAAGAGCTGCTCGGTCGGATCGATCAGCTGAAGCCCGGCTCGGTTCGGGCCGCAGCGCTGAAAGCGCAGCTCTATCATGAAACCAACCGTCACCAGGAGCGCAATGCGCTGATCAACAGTATCAGCGAAGCGGCTGACAAACAGCGATGGGAACGCTTCTGCCAGTTGCTGCCGGCACATGTTTGGAATGCCTGCTTCAGCGCGGATCCGGCCGGCGTACAGCATTCGGAGTAGCTGCTGATGGGGGGCGCGAATACGATCAGTCATCGTTATCAGGATGTCACGATCCAGCTGATAAGCGGTGAGAGGCTTGAGGGTCATCTGCTTGGCTTCTCGCCGATCATGACGACGTTGCACTTTTTTGAACGCGATCACGGCGGCGATGTCGGTGCCGCCCGCAAGCTGGATATCGAGGATATCGTCTATGTCGCGCTGCACAGCCAGCCGGGCACTGCGAGTGAGAAGGCTGGCGTATTCGACCTGGACGAACTGAAAATTGTCACCGTTAATCAGGAGCGCTTCAGCGTGCTGGCCGAGCCGGCGATGGCCAATACGCCCGGATTTTATGCGTTCTCCGAGGATGATGCGCTGCCCTGCGAGCGGATCTTTTTCTACCATCATGGCATACGTTATCAGGAGAAGCCGGAGCGGCTCGGCGATCTGCTTGTCGATCAGGAGATCCTTAGCGAGCATGAGGTGCAGGAGGCGCTGAAGCTGCAACAGCAGAGCATGCCGCATCTGGGCGATCTGCTGAAGGAGCAGGGCAAGCTCAGTGAGGCAGAGCTGGATCTGGCGCTGCAGACACAGCAGATGCAGCATATGAAATTCGGTGATCTTCTCGTCGATCAGGAGCTGGTCAGCGAGGAGGATGTCCGCTCGGCTCTGGAAGAGCAGGCGGATAATACGGAGTTACCGCTTGGTCATATCCTGAAGGAGAAGGGGAAGATTCAGGACGCCGATATTGATTCGGCGCTGGAGATGCAGAGCCGGCGCAAGATGCGCCTCGGCGAGATCCTGATCGAGGCCGGCCTGATCAGTGAAGAGGATCTGCAATATGCGCTGGAGGAACAGAAAGTGCGCGGCCAGCGGCTCGGTGAGATTCTGCTCAGTTCACAGGTAATTACCGAGGATCAGCTGCTCGAGGTGCTGGCCAAGAAATTTCGCTTGCCGACGGTTGATCTCGATGCCTACGAAATCAATCCGATGGCCGCGATCGAGGTTGGCCGCGATGTTGTAGAGCAGTACGGCATTCTGCCGATCGATGTAGACAAGCATTCGCTGACTGTTGCGCTGGCCGATCCGATGGGGCTGGAGGCCTACGACAGCATTTGTTTCAAGACCGGCAAGAAGGTGCATGAGGTGATGGCTAAGGCATCGCAGCTGAAGGCCCATATCGACCGTTTTCTGCAGGATGACCTTGTTGATGAGGAGCTATCCTGCGAATTCCTGCAGCAGGATGAGGCAGAGGTCGATGAGCCGATGAACGAGCTGGAGATCACCCAGTCGGCCGAAGATGCGCCGATCATCAGTCTGGTTAATCGCATTATCCGCAATGGCCTGCGCAAAAAGGCCTCCGATATCCATATCCTGCCGCAGGCCAAGAAGATTACGCTGGCCTACCGGCTAAACGGGCAGCTACTGGCCGAGAATGCGCTCGACTACAGCCTGCACAAGCAGATCGCAGCGCGTATCAAGATTCTGTGCGGCATGAATATCGCCGAGCAGCGGCTGCCGCAGGACGGCCGGCTGCTGCTGCGCGATGGCGCGCACAAATATGAGTTCCGCGTCTCCTGTATTCCGAACTCATTCGGCGAATCGATGGTGCTGCGCGTGCTCGATAAAAATATGGCCGTCGACTTGGATGTGCTCGGCCTGCGCGATCAGGATGTGCAGCAGCTCTCGGTGCTAGCGCGCAAGCCCTACGGGCTGCTGCTGGTCACCGGCCCGACCGGTTCGGGCAAGTCGACGACGCTGTTTGCCGTGCTCAAGTCAATCTCGCATCTGCCGGCCCACATTCTGACGATCGAGGACCCGGTCGAATCCGAGATCCCGGGCGCCAACCAGATTCAGGTCAACCACAAGATCGGCATGAGCTTCGCACGCATCCTGCGCAATGTGCTCCGGCACGACCCGGATATCATTATGATTGGCGAAATGCGTGATCCGGAGACCGCCGAGATCGGCATCGAGGCGGCGCTGACCGGCCATCTGATGTTCTCGACGCTGCATACCAATTCAGCCGTTGACACGATTATCCGACTCAATGATCTGGGCATCCCGAACTATCTGATTGCGCCGGCCCTGCTCGGTATTATCAGCCAGAATCTGTTGAAGAAGCTGTGCGTGGATTGTTGCGCTGCACTGGAGGCGGATGATCCGGTCTATACGATGATCGAGGATATGGGCTTTGAGCGACCGAAAACGCTGTTCCGGGCCACCGGTTGCGAGCAGTGCAATAATACCGGCTATGCCGGTCGCGTGATGTCCTACGAATTTCTGGTGGTCAACGAGAAGGTGCGTCAGGCGATCCATGACGGGGTCAAGGGGCATGAGATGCAGCGCATCGCTGTCGAGAACGGCATGATCGCCAAATCGCAGTCGGCGCTGAAGATGGCCGAGCAGGGCGTGATCGACTATAATGATTTCATCTATTCGGTGATGTAGCCGCCTGATTGTTACCTGCGGCGGACGGAGGAGATCCGGTTATGACGCTTGTCGGCAGCCGAGATCCGACAATTCTATGATCGCTTCGGCGAAGCGCAGGATAAACAGGGCTTTTATGAAGATGCGGCGCAGGCGGAAATGCTGGAGTATGCTCGACTGCAGCAGGCGTCAAGCCTGTTTGAGTTCGGCTGCGGCACCGGCCGGCTGGCGGATTCGCGGCGGTTCGCCGCTGCAGTTTCCATTGGCCGATCAACTACGTCGATCGCGTGATTGCTACCTATATGCTCGATCTGCTGTCGGAGACGGATATCCGTCTGTTTTTTTGAGGAGGCCAGGCGTGTACTGACCGGGGAGGGTCCTGCTCTGTCTGGTTTCGCTCGGAGCGGGGAGCGGCGCGTATGGTTGCCCGTTTGTGGACGATGATGTTTCGCATCTCGCCTCGCTGCGTCGGTGGGTGCCGGCCATTGCGGCTGGCGAAGTATGTCGATGCCCGGCAGTGGCGAATAGTTTGTCACCGCGTTGTCGCGCCCTTTGCAATTCCATCCGAGGTATTGGTGCTCGAACCTGTGTAGGATCGGAAGTAGGAGGGCATCAGGGCCAGTAGGTGACGGTTGCCGTGCAGGTTTCGGCGATTTCGATGCGCGATACGCGCAGGCGATCATTGTCCAGCCTGCGGCTCATCTCGCGATAGAGCTCGCGCGCGACGTTCTCGCTGGACGGGTTGATCACATCAAACGGCGGGATGTCGTTCAGGTTGTAGTGATCCCACGGCTCCAGCGCAGCCTTGAGCTCCCGCTTCATGATTTTGTAGTCGATACCGAGCCCTAGTTCATCGAGCGTTTCGCACTCGACATAGAGTTTGACGTGCCAATTGTGGCCGTGCAGCCGGGCGCAGTCGCCCGGATAGCCGCGCAGGCTGTGGGCGGCCGAGAAGTGGGTGGAGATCGAGAGTTCGAATCGGGCTGTCATTTGCGCGCTCCGGGCAGCAGCAGCGCGACCGAGACCGTGCGCCCTTCGCCGACGAGGATATTATAGGTGCGTGCCGCTGAGCGCGAATCCATGCATTCAAAGCCGATATGGCGTTCGGCCATATAGGCGAGAATCGCAGTATCCGGGAATGCGGTCAGACGGCCGGTACCGAGGATCAGTACCTCCGGTGCAGGCTCGGTCAACGGGGCGAGCTGCTCAATCGTCAGATCGCGCAGTCGTTCCGGCCCCCAGCCGCCGCTGATGCGGCCATTGTGGATCGAAACGCCGGTGCTGTAGCGCTCGCGGTTGATGCTCAGGTGGTCGTCATCATAGCCGGTGAACAGCAGCGTGCCGGCGGCCAGACGCGGGCTGATATCGCCCTTCATGCGCACTCAGCCACGACTTAAGGCCGGGCTTCCATCGCCTTGATCTCATCCTCATCGGGTTTGAAGCGGCCGGCCAGCGCCATCATCACCGGGCTGGCTACATAGATCGACGAGTAGGTGCCGACCAGGATGCCGGCGATCAGGGCGAAGGCAAAATCGTGAATCACTTCGCCGCCGAGGAAGAACAGCGCCAGTACAACCAGCAGCGTTGTGAACGAGGTCATCAGCGTGCGCGCCAGCGTTTGGTTGATTGAACCGTTTACGACGATTGCCTCATTCTGCGGCTGCTTGCGCTTGCGGTTGGCGGTGAAGTTCTCGCGGATGCGGTCGAAGACGACGATCGTATCATTGAGAGAATAACCGATCACGGTCAGCAGTGCGGCAATCACCGGCAGCGTGAACTCCTTGCCGGTAATCGCGAACAGGCCGAGCACGATCGTAATATCATGCAGCAGCGCGGCATCGGCGCCGAGCGCGAAGCGGAATTCGAACCGGAATGTGACATAGAGCAGGATGGCGACCATCGCGATCAGCACGGCCATGATGCCGGCCTCGGTCAGCTCCTCGCCGACCTGCGGGCCGACAAACTCGACGCGGCGCATCTCAATCGCATCGGCAGTGAAACGCTCGGCGAGGCCGTCGAGAATCGCCGTGCTGATCGTTGATGAGTTCTCAGCGTCCCTGTTCTGTACCCGGATCAGAATCTCCTTGGGCGAGCCGAACTCCTGAATCACGGCATTGCCGAATCCCTTGGGCGAGATCGCCTTGCGTACATCGGCAATGGCTGGCGCCTTGTCGAACCTGACCTCGACGAGCGTGCCGCCGGTAAAGTCGATGCCGAAATTCAGCCCCTTGAAGGCCAGTGCGCCGAGCGAGGTGACAATCATCAGCGCGGAGATCATCAGCGCGATTTTGCGCTTGCCGATAAAGTCGATATTGATATCTGGACGAATCAGTTGCATGTCGGGTCCCTTGTATACTCAGTTATATGCTCAGTTTTTCAATGCGGTCGCGCCCGGCCGTTGATGTGGCGATAATTGCGCGAGTGACCATGATGGCCGTGAACATCGATGCCAGAATACCGACCGACAGCGTTACGGCGAAGCCCTTGACCGGGCCGGAGCCAAACTGGAACAGTACGATGGCGGCGATCAGCGTCGTGATATTGGCATCGACAATGGTCGAGAGCGCCTTGTCATAACCGCCGTCAATGGCGGCCAGCGGCGTCTTGCCCAGATGCAGCTCTTCGCGGATGCGTTCAAAGATCAGCACGTTCGCATCGACGGCCATGCCGATTGTCAGCACGATGCCGGCGATGCCAGGCAGCGTCAGCGTGCCGCCGATGATGCTCATCGCGGCCAGAATCAGCAGCATGTTGAAGATCAGCGCGACATTGGCGACCAGGCCGAACATGCGATAGTACACGGCCATGAAGATCAGCACCAGAATACAACCGAAGATAATCGAATTCATGCCCTGATCGATCGAGTCCTGACCGAGGCTGGGGCCGATCGAGCGCTCCTCGACCACCTTGACCGGGGCGGGCAGGGCGCCGGCGCGCAGCACGATCGCCAGATCATGCGCTTCCGCCGGCGAGAAGCTGCCGGTGATCTGGGCCGAGCCGCCGGCAATGCGTTCGCGGATCACCGGTGCCGAGTTGACGACGCCTTCGAGAATAATCGCGAAGCGTTCGCCGACGTGGGCGGCGGTCAGTTTGTCGAACTTGCGCGCACCCTTGCTGTTGAATTTCAGCGTTACGGCGTATTCGTTGTAGCGCGAATCGATCGAGACGCGCGCATCGGCGATCTCGGTGCCGGACAGCTCGGTGCGTTTCTTCAGCAGATAGGGCTGGCGAAAGCTCTGGCCGTTACGCGTCTGTTCGGGGCCGTACATAATGATATCGCCGGGCGGCAGGTTGCCGGCCAGCGCCTTGTCGAGATCGCCCTTTTCATCGACGAGCTTGAACTCGAGCTGGGCGGTGCGGCCAATCAGCTGCTTGGCGTGGGCGGTGTCCTCATAGCCCGGGATCTGTACCAGAATCCGGTGTTTGCCCTGCTTGATGATGACCGGTTCGGTTGTGCCGAGCGCATCGATACGGCCACGAATCACCTCGATCGCCTGATCGACGGCGAACTTGCGGGTCTCCTCGGCGACGCTCTCCTTCAGTGTCAGCGTGAACGTATTGTCGCTGGAGGCGGAGAGATCGTAATTGGCGAAGGTCTCCCTGAGCAGAGTTTCTGCAGTTGCGACATCGCCGGGCTTCTTGATCGTGATCATCAGCCGGTTGCCGTCGGCGGCCAGTTTGCGATAGCGGATCTTGGCCTTGCGCAGCGCCTGCCGGGCCGCGTCGATATCCTCTTCCACGCTGTGCGATACGGCCTTGTCGACATCGACATCGAGCACCAGATGGATGCCGCCCTTCAGATCGAGGCCAAGGCTCATCGGATGGCTCAGCGACGACGGCCACCACGACGGCACCGTCGTGACATTGGGCAGCGAAGCCATCAGCGAGACGGCCAGTACGGCCAGAATTAACCAGATTTTCCAGCGTGGAAAGCTATGCATGGTGTGGATCCTTGTGTTGTTTGTCGTTTGTGTGGCGCGCTGGTGTTCAGTCGGCCAGGCCGATAATCGTGTCGCGCTTGATCTTGATGCGGACACCTTCGGCGATTTCGATCTTCAGCGTGTCATCCTTGACGTCGGTCACATTGCCGTAGATGCCGCCGCCGGTGATCACCTTGTCGCCCTTTTTCAGCTGTTCGACGAGCGTGCGATGCTGCTTGAGCTTCTTCTGCTGCGGACGGATCAGCAAGAAGTAGAAGATAACCATGATCAGCACCAGCGGAATCAGCGACGCGAAGCCGCCGCCCTGTGCGGCCGGCGCAGCTTCAGCCCAAGCCGGGGTAATGACAGCCATCGCAGCCGCAACAGATGCGATGATGGAGAGAGAACGTGTTTTCATGATGGATGATGCTCCTGATTGATAATTCGTGAATCGGTATTGTTAGGGTCGGCGATTATGCACGTGCGCGGTAGCGTTGTAAAAAGCGGTCGCGAAACGCCGGCCATTCGCCCTGCTCGATGGCTTCTCTGGCGCGCTGCATCAGATCGCAATAGTAGTGGAGATTATGCAGCGTATTCAATCGCGAGCTGAGAATCTCCCTAGCCATGTACAGGTGCCGGAGATAGGCGCGCGAGAAGTGCATGCAGGTATAGCAGCTGCACTCCTGCATGATCGGCTGTTCGTCATCGATATGTTTCAGGTTTTTGATGTTGATCTTGCCGTCATCAGTGAACAGCGTGCCGTTGCGCGCATTGCGACTGGGCATGACGCAGTCGAACATGTCGATGCCGCGGTCAATCCCCTCGATCAGGTCGTCGGGCGTGCCGACGCCCATGACATAGTGCGGCTTGTCAGCCGGCAGGTGCGGGGCCAGCGCATCGAGCATGGCCATCATCTCCGCTTTCGGCTCGCCGACCGAGAGGCCGCCGATCGCGATGCCCTCAAAATCGATCTCGGCCACGGCCTGCAGGCTCTCCAGTCGCAGTCCCGGATACATGCCGCCCTGTACAATACCGAACAGCGCTTGACGATCATTGACCGGTAGCGCCTCGCGGCATTCGCCGGCCCAGCGCATCGACATACGCATCGAATCGCGGGCCTCGTCGATCGTGGCCGGGTAGGGGGTACACTCGTCGAATGCCATGACAATATCGCTGCCCAGCTTGCGCTGGATCTCCATGCTCTCTTTGGGGCCGAGAAATACCTCGGCGCCGTCGATATGGGAGCGGAAACGGACGCCGTGCTCCTCGATCCTGCGCAGCTCGCCCAGCGACCAGACCTGAAAACCGCCCGAGTCGGTCAGGATCGGACGCTCCCAGGACATAAAGCGATGCAGGCCGCCCATCTTCTCAATCAGGTCGGCGCCGGGGCGCAGCATCAGGTGATAGGTATTGCCGAGGATGATGTCGGCGCCGATATCGTCGGTCAGATCGGCCGGCGTCAGGCTCTTGACTGTGGCCTGCGTGCCGACGGGCATGAATACCGGCGTTTCGACGACGCCGTGCGGCAGACGCATGCGTCCGCGACGGGCGAATCCGCCCGGGTCGGTAGTCAGAATATCAAAAGAGAGCGCAGCCATGGCGGCGCACACTGACGCCCGCTCTGGTTCACATCAAGTACA
>CAYSMR010000009.1:0-18386 GCA_964432195.1 uncultured Zetaproteobacteria bacterium
TCGCCGCACCCAAAAATATCGGGACTTGAAAGAGGAGATAACATTGAAAGCAACTATTAAATCAATCGCCGCTCTCGCCATGCTGGCATTCTCCGCTCCGGCCATTGCCGGCGGCGTGAATGTCTATGACGGCGGGGACAGCAAGCTGAAACTCGGCGGCAAGATATTTACGGATCTGACTCGCTTCAAAGAGACTGATGCAGCCGGCGCTATCGTGAAGCGTACCACTAGTGCCCGCGTCGAACGCGCCTACTTCACTGCAAAGTACTATTTCAATCATGACTGGATGATGCGCATTACGACCGATGTCAATCTGGATCCGAACCTGAACAAGAAGAACAACAACATCTTCCTGAAGTACGCCTATCTGGAAGGCAAGCTGATGGGCAAGGCTGTCGTGCTGCGTCTGGGTCAGTCGCACACGCCGTGGATCGACTACGAGCAGGGCCTGTGGAAGCATCGCTACTTCTCCAAGGTGATGATCGATACCAACGGTTATGATGCTTCATCCGATCTCGGTATCGGTCTGAAGGGCACGGTTGCAGACGGCCTGGCCAAGTACTTTGTGACCTATACGAATGGTGCCGGCTACAGCCATCCGGGTCGCGTTGGTGACACAATGGATGTCGATGCCCGTATCAGCCTCTACCCGATTGATGGTCTGACGCTGGATGCGCAGTATCGCAACGGTTATAAGGGTACCAAGACGACGCCTGTCGGCCTGAACGGTGCGCAGAAGAAGTCCACGTTGACCCAGTTCATGGCTACTTATGGTATGGGTCACGACTTCCGCGTTGGCGGCAACTATGCCATCAACAAGACTACGTTGCTGGCTGCGACACCTGTGAAAGAGACAGCAATCGCACTGTGGGGCTGGGCTAATGTCGGTAACGGTGTCGGTCTGTTCGGTCGTTATGAGAACACCAAGGACGATCTGGTGGCTGCAAGCCGTACCAAGAATACCCGTTTCGCCGGCGGCGTAGAGTATTCACCGGTCAAGCATGTCACGCTGGCTCTGGGCTTCGATCAGGCCAAGACCACTGTGGGCGGCCAGACAACGAAGAAGACCGAGCGCATCGGTATCTGGACGCAGACGAAGTTCTAAATCCGAAAACACAAAAGGCCGGGGGTACAGCCCCGGCCTTTTATTCCTGATTATTCTGTTGAATCAAAACATCAAGAAGGAGCGAATTCTCAATGAAAAAAAATGTTCTGGCAACTACGGCCATGCTGCTCGTTGCAGCCGGCACCGCCCAGGCCCGCGATCAGATCAAGATCGTCGGTTCATCCACTGTCTACCCGTTCTCCAGCTATGTCGCTGAAGCGCTGGGTTCCACTACCAATTTCAAAACCCCGGTCGTCGAATCCACCGGCTCCGGCGGCGGCATGAAACTGTTCTGCGCCGGCAACGGCATGGACACGCCGGACATCACCAATGCATCGCGTCGGATGAAGGCTAAGGAGTACAAGAAGTGCCAGAAAAACGGCGTCAAGTACATCACCGAGATGGTCGTCGGTTATGACGGCATCGCGATCGCCCAGTCCAAGGGCGCTGCGCCGATGGATCTGACCCGCAAGCAGCTGATGCTGGCTGTTGCTGCTGAAGTGCCGAGCAAGGATGGCACCCACCTGATCGCCAATCCGTATCACTACTGGAACGAGATCGATGCCAAGCTGCCGCATCGCAAGATCACGATCTATGGCCCTCCGACCTCATCGGGTACCCGTGATGCATTCGAGGATATGATCCTTAAGCACATCACCAAGCACATGGATGTCTACACCAAGCTCTACAAGGCTGACAAGGTGAAGAACAGGAAGTACAAGAAGTTCCATGAGATTCGTCAGGATGGCGTCTATGTGCCGTCTGGTGAGAACGACAACCTGATCGTACAGAAACTGACCAAGGATACTGCTGCGCTGGGTATATTCGGCTACAGCTACCTAGCCGAAAACAGCGACAAGATTGCTGCGGCAACGATCGAAGGCGTTGCGCCGGCCCCTGAAACTGTGCAGAACGGTTCCTATAAGCTGTCGCGTTCACTCTACTTCTACATCAAGCAGTCCCACATCGGCAAGGTGCCGGGCATGCTGGAGTACGCCAATATGTTCATGAGCGAGCAGATGATCGGTGATGACGGTGAGTGCGCCGATATCGGTCTGATTCCGCTACCGGAAGAGCTGCGCAATCACTATCGCGCTAACCTGAAGACGCTGACCCGTCTGAAAGCGGATGACCTGAAAAAGAAACACTAAGTTAAGTTAGAATACGCTTCACCTGAGAGACTGGCCGGAGTATTCTCCGGCCGGTTTTTTAGTTCATGGCAGATTGAGAATTTTTGCCGCAGAGAGCATGCAGCCCCGGACAGCATCGTTGTTGCGCCTGTTTTCTGCCGTAAATATTAAACCGGTGAGTATGATTTTAGCATCACTGCGCCTGTCCCGGCTGTCGGCAGCGAAGGATCTGACGTTGAATGAGAAAACATGGAGTTTGGACACTATCCGATGACAACTGCTGATCTGTTTTTATGGTTTTTTGGCGGCCTGATTCCGCTTGCGGCGATGGCATTCTGGCTGGCCCGTGGCAAGGCGTTGTCGGTCGAATCCGGCGGCGAGCGTCTGCACTCCCGGCCAGGGTTTTACGGGCTTTACGGTCTGATCTGGGTGGCGCTGCCGGCACTGGCTATCTCGCTGCTGTTCAGTATCGCGCATATGTTCGAGCTGTTTACGGTGCCGCCGACGATGCTGCTGGCCGCGGCCTTCGGGCTGGGCGGCGGCGGTCTGTGGCTTGCGCTGGGTCGCATCGAGGCGCAGTTTCGCGCCCGTCAAGCGGTCGAGAAAGTGATGCGCGGGCTGCTGTTTACCGCAGCGGCCATCTCGATTCTGACGACAGTCGGCATCGTGCTGTCGGTGATTTTCGAATCGATTCGCTTCTTCAAGGTGATTCCGCTGTGGGACTTCATCACCGGCACGCAGTGGCAGCCGGATACCGCCTTCCTGATCGGCGCCGGCCGCGCCGACGAGCATGTCGCGCCGCCGCTGTTCGGTTCGCTGCCGATCTTTGCAGGCACGTTCATGATCACGCTGATCGCGATGCTGGTGGCAGTGCCGGTCGGTCTGTTCTCGGCGATCTACATGTCCGAATACGCTTCGCATACGGCGCGCGGCCGACTGAAGCCGATGTTGGAGATTCTGGCCGGCATCCCGACCGTCGTATATGGCTTCTTTGCTGCGATCACGATCAGTCCGCTGGTGGTCGAGGCAGCGCATGCGCTGGGGATGGAGGCCGACTATACCAATGCGCTGGCGCCGGGGCTGATTATGGGCGTAATGATTATTCCGTTCATTTCGTCGCTATCCGATGATGTGATCCGGGCCGTGCCGCAGAGCCTGCGCGACGGCTCGCTGGCGCTGGGTACGACCAAGGCTGAAACGATTCGTCATATCGTGTTGCCGGCGGCGTTTCCAGGCATTGTTTCGGCCTGTCTGCTGGCTGTATCGCGGGCTATCGGCGAAACGATGATCGTCGTTATGGCTGCCGGCCTGCGTCCGAACCTGACTGCCAACCCGCTGGAGGGGATGACCACGGTAACCGTGAAGATCGTCGAAGCGTTGACCGGAGACCAGGAGTTCGATTCGGCTTTCACGCTGTCGGCATTCGCGCTCGGATTGGTATTGCTGACGGCGACGCTGATTCTGAACATTGTCTCGACGATAGTCGTGCGTAAATTCAAGCAGCAATATGAGTAAAGAGTCTGATACGATGAGCAAGCAGGGCAGTACAGAGCAATCAGTGGCGAAATTTATCAGCAGTGCCGACCATCCGCGCAACCGCAAGCGTGAGCGTGCCGATAACCGTTTCCGCTGGTACGGTCTGAGCGCGTTGGGCATGGCGCTGCTGTTTCTGGTTTTCTTCTTTGCCGATATTATCGGTCAGGCGATCCCGGCCTTCTATCAGACTGAAGTCAAGGTGATGGTGCACTACACCGAGGCTGCAACGAAAAATTACAACAAGGCAATTGATCACAAGCTGCGCCGCATTGTCAGTCGCGGCTGGCTGCGTGGGCTGCCAGCCTATCTGAAGGTGCATCCGGAGCTGATCGGTTCCAGCAAGGAGCAGTGGATTCCGGCC
This sequence comes from uncultured Zetaproteobacteria bacterium, assembly GCA_964432195.1. Classification (GTDB taxonomy): domain Bacteria; phylum Pseudomonadota; class Zetaproteobacteria; order Mariprofundales; family Mariprofundaceae; genus Mariprofundus. Next base: position 4,133 of record CAYSMR010000009.1, read on the forward strand.
GACAGCCGGGTTGATCAGTATATCAAGCAGCATGAGGGCAATGGTCTGAAGTCGAAATATCGCCGTATTGTTGATCAGATGGTGAAGGATGGGCGCGTGCGTCAGGTATTCAACAGCGGCTTTTTCAGTCGCGGCGACTCCAAACTGCCCGAGCAGGCCGGTATTCTCGCGGCAGCGGTCGGTTCGGTATTTACGCTGTTGCTGACAATGCTGGTAGCCGTGCCGATCGGCGTCATGACGGCGATCTATCTGGAGGAGTTTGCTGCTGATAACCGGCTGACCCGGCTGATTGAGGTCAATATCAACAATCTGGCTGCGATTCCGTCGATTCTTTACGGTCTGCTGGGGCTGGCGATCTTCATCAATTTCATGGGTGTGCCGCGTTCATCGGCGCTGGCCGGCGGACTGACGCTGGCGTTGATGACGCTGCCAATCATTATTATCGCAACGCGCGCTGCATTGAGGGCGGTGCCGGAGTCGATCCGCGAAGCGGCTTACGGACTTGGCGCATCGAGCCTGCAGACGGTCTGGCATCATGTGCTGCCGCTGGCGATGCCCGGCATTCTGACCGGCTCGATTATTGGGCTGGCGCAGGCGATGGGCGAAACCGCGCCGCTGATTATCGTCGGCATGATGGCCTATATCCCCGAGCCGTCGTCATCGATTCTCGATGCGACAACGGTGTTGCCGGCCCAGGTCTATACCTGGTCCACCGAGTCGCTGCGCGGTTATGGCGAGCGTACAGCGGCCGGTATTCTGGTGCTGCTGGCCGTGCTGCTGAGCCTGAACGCGCTGGCCGTGAAACTGCGCAATCGCGCCCAACAAACCTGGTGAGGTAACATGAGCAACAGTAAAGAACTGGAAACCAAGATTACCATCCGCGATCTGAAGCTCTGGTATGGCGATTTTGAAGCCCTGCACGGCATCGATCTGAATATCTACAGCGGTAAGGTAACCGCCTTTATCGGCCCGTCCGGCTGTGGCAAGTCGACTTTTCTGCGTACGCTGAACCGGATGAACGACCGTATCCCATCCTGTCGTATTGAGGGCGAGATTCTGCTCGAGGGCAATAATATCTATGCGCCCGAGGTCGATGTCGTGCAGCTGCGCACACATGTTGGCATGGTGTTCCAGAAGCCGAATCCATTTCCAAAGAGCATTTATGAGAATATCGCCTATGCGCCGCGCATCCACGGGCTGGTCAATGACGGGCCAGAGATGGACGAGCTGGTCGAGACATCGCTCAGGAAAGCGAGCATCTGGGATGAGGTGAAGGACAAGTTGCAGCAGCCGGGCACGGCCCTCTCCGGCGGCCAGCAGCAGCGCCTCTGTATTGCGCGCACGATCGCTGTCCAGCCCGATGTAATCCTGATGGACGAGCCCTGCTCGGCGCTCGATCCGATCGCCACGGCCAAGATAGAGGAGCTGATGGATGAGCTCAAGGAGGAGTACACGATCGTGATCGTGACCCACAATATGCAGCAGGCCGCGCGCGTCTCCGACTATACCGCCTATTTCTATCTCGGCGACCTGGTCGAGTTCGCCGATACGCATACGATTTTCACGGCGCCGGCGCAGCAGAAAACAGAAGACTACATCACCGGGCGCTTCGGCTGATCCTTGTCAAGGAAGGGAAATATGAGCGAACATACGATTAAACGATTTGAAGCTGAATTGCAGGAACTGAAAGAAAAAGTACTGCAGATGGGCGGACTGGTCGAAAAGGCGACCCGTCGCTCGATGAATTCGCTGATCAAGCATGACACCAAACGGGCCGAGAAGGTGATCGCGCGCGAGAGCAATATCAACGATCTCGAACTGGAGATCGACGAGATGACGCGCACGATTCTGGCTCTGCGCCAGCCTGCTGCCGGCGATCTGCGCTTTGTGATGACGACGATCAAGCTGGTGACCGATCTGGAGCGGATGGGCGACCTGGCTGAAGGCATTGCCGAAAAGATGCTGGAGACGCGCGATCATCCGCTGATCCATATTTCATCGCTTGAATCCTTGTCCGACCAGGTATTGTCGCAGCTCAAGATGGCCCTGGATGCCTTCGCGACGAGCAATATCGAAGAGGCGATGCAGTGCATCAAAAATGACAAGAAAGTGAATCAGATGTACCGGGCCCTGCAGCGCGAATACCTTACCTATATGATAGAGGATACGCGCCAGATCACCGCAGGACTGATTGCGATGAATATCGCCAAAAACTTGGAGCGCATCGGCGATCATGCAGTGAACGTGGCCGAAATGGTGGTTTATATGGTCAAGGGGCACGATATCAGGCATGTGGGCAGTAAGGCCGCAGCGGCGATGATCGGAGTGGCCCCGGACGCCGACTGATTCCTGGTTGTCAGGGAGCTGCGGATGACTTGCGGCGGATAGTGCTCTAATATCCCTCCCTCGGGATGCGGGAGGTGACCATGGTTATGCGCAGTTCAATCACCAGTATGTTTGCCGGATCGCCGGTCAAGCCGCTGCAGGAGCATATGGAAATAGCCTGCCGCTGCGCCGGTCTGTTGCCGGATTTTTTCGCGGCGATCAGTTCAGGCGATTTCCGGGCTGCTGAGACGCTTCAGCAGTCCATTGCCGCTCTTGAGGGGGAGGCCGACGAGCTGAAGAGCAATCTGCGCCTGCATCTGCCCAATAGCCTGTTTATGCCGATGCCGCGAGAGCAGGTGCTCGATATTATTCGTCTGCAGGACAAGATTGCCAATATATCCGAGGACATTGCCGGGATCATGATCGGGCGGAAGATGCAGGTTCCGGTGCCGCTGGTGGAGTCTTTCGCCGCATATATTGCGCGCGCTGTCGAAACGGCAAACCAGGCGAGAACCGCAATCAATGAACTGGATGAGCTGGTCGAGGCCGGTTTCCGGGGGCGTCAGATTGACGTGGTTGACGGCATGATCGAACGCCTCGAGCAGCTGGAAGGGCAGACAGACAAGCTGGAGAAACAGCTGCGTCACGCGATGTTCGAGATCGAACAGGATTATCCGCCGCTGGATATGATGTTCCTGTATCGCATGGTCGGCTGGATTGGCAAGCTGGCTGATGTGTCGCATCAGATCGGCGGCCGCATTCAGCTGCTGATCGCGCGCTAGGAGGGCGCGTATGGAATCCGTTCTTATTCAGCATGCGAGTATTTACATCGGGCTGGCAGCCTTGTTCGGGCTGTTTATGGCATGGGGAATCGGCGCCAATGATGTGGCCAATGCGATGGGCACGTCGGTCGGCTCCAAGGCGCTCTCATTCCGACAGGCGGTAATGATTGCCGCCGTGTTCGAACTGGCCGGCGCAGTGCTGGCCGGCGGCGAGGTTACGAAAACCATTCGTAAGGGCATTATCGATGTGTCGTCGTTAAGCGGGACGCCTGAACTGCTGGTTTATGGCATGCTGGCTTCACTGTTGGCAGCCGGCATCTGGCTGTTGGTGGCTACGCGCATGGGGTGGCCGGTGTCGACGACGCATTCAATTGTGGGGGCGATTGTCGGTTTCGGAGCCGTTGGCATTGGTGTTGATGCTGTGCACTGGAGCAAGGTCGGTACGATTGCGGCCAGCTGGGTAACTTCGCCGCTGCTGGCCGGTACGATCGCGTTCCTCCTGTTTCGCAGTATTCAGAAATTAATTATCAATACGGATAATCCGGCCGATAGCGCCAGGAGATATGTGCCGTTTTATATCTTTGTCGTCGGCTTCATTATTGCCATGGTGACGATGGTCAAGGGGCTGAAGCATGTCGGCATCAAGCTGCCGCTGGACCAGAGCGTATTGATTGCGACTGCAGTTGGCGTTGTAGTGATGATTATCGGTGCGATCATGATCAAACGGATCAGCTTCGATCCCGAGGCGGACCGGGAATTCCATTTTACCAATATGGAAAAGATATTCGGTGTGCTGATGGTTTTTACGGCGATCGCTATCGCGTTTGCCCACGGATCCAATGATGTGGCCAATGCAATCGGTCCTGTTGCCGCGATTGTCGGCATTGTTCAGAGCGCTGGTGAAATCGCTGCCAAATCGGCTACGCCGATCTGGATTCTGATGCTTGGTGGCGGCGGTATTGTATTCGGCCTGATGACCTACGGGCACAAGGTGATTGCCACGGTGGGCAGCGGTATTACCGAACTGACGCCGTCGCGCGGCTTTGCTGCGACGCTCGGGGCTGCGGTGACGATTGTGTTCGCATCGGGAACAGGCTTGCCGATTTCGACTACGCATACGCTGGTCGGCGGCGTACTGGGGGTCGGTCTGGCCCGCGGTATCGGCGCTCTCAATGGTGATGTCATCAAGACGATCTTTATGTCGTGGATTGTTACGCTGCCTGCCGGAGCCGGACTGTCGATCCTCTTTTTCTTTGTATTCAAGGGTATGTTTAGCTGAATGGGGCAGAGCCTGCCCTCCTGTTGATCGCAATGCTGTTGCCGGTCGCATGTTTGGCCAGATGCTTGACCTCGCTGGCGACCTCGGCGACCGCGATATGGGAGTCGTAAGCACCTGCATCGCACGGTACGACGGCCATCGACAGGCTCATCAGCGGGAAGCGCATCTGCTCGCCCTGACGATTCTCGGCGACGATATTGCCGCGTTCGCGATCGTCCGGGTGATACATTGCGGCCGATTCGATACGAAAGCGCTCCAGTACGTTCTCAACCTGCTCACGCCATGTCGCAGGTGCCAGCATCATGACAAAATCGTCGCCGCCGACATGGCCGATAAAATCGCCGGGTCGGGCGACTGTTTTTAACTGCTCGGAGAGCATGCGAATCACGCGGTCGCCGCGCTCATAGCCGTAGCAGTCATTGAACGCCTTGAAGTGGTCCAGGTCGACATAGACCAGCATGAACGGCTGGCGCTGCAGCAGACGGGCGTCGATCTCCCTGTTGATGCTGTTGTTGCCGGGCAGGCGGGAGAGCGGATTGGAATCGAAAGCCAGCTCGATGCGGATATCGGTCATGCGCTTGAGCAGCGTAATCACCGACAGAAGCCCGCAGTAGACGCCGTTGCGGGTCATAATGGCCGGATCGAACGCATTGAGCCGGTCGCGCTCGGTCATGGCGCGACTGATCGCATCGATATCGGCGCTGCTATCGAAGATCAGCGGCTGCTCTCCGATCAGGATTTCAACGCCCTTGCGCGCATTCAGTTCATAGGAATATTTATGGCCGAACACAGCCAGTGTTGCACGGCGGGTAATCAGGCCGATCGGCCGTTGCTGCGCATTGACAACCGGAATGGCCATCACATGCTCGTCATCGCGAAATCGTTGCAGCGCCTGCAGAGCCGTGCTGCCGATGGCAATCGGCGGCGTATGTTCGAGATCGAAGCAGCCCTCAAAGGCGTCATTGCCGATTGGCTGCGGCTGTTGTGTGCTCTGCTCCAGATGCTCCATGCTCACAGATGCCATCCGGCAGGCGCCGTTTTTACTGGTGATGCCATGCCAATCTCCTTGTCCGGCCAACCGGCCTGCCTGTCTCGCCCGGGCTGGGGGGGCTTGATGCTCGGAAGAGGCATAAGGGAGGCCTCGATCAGGGCATACGCGGGCGCAGGCAGGCCGGTATGGCAACGGAACTGCGGCGAAGCATAGAGCGGCTATATGTCAGGCATGTGACAATGCGATAAAAACAGCTTGGCGGTCGGGCATCATTCACGGCATGATGTGGGCATGGAGATCACCAGCCTTGTTCCGGATGCGGAACTGCAGGAACCCGGCGCGCTGGTTGGCGCGATCGATGTCGGTTCCAATGCGATGCGACTCGGTATCGCCGCGCAGGATGCCGACGGCGCGCCGCGCCTGATCCAGCGCTATCGCGAGCCGGTGCGCCTCGGCCATGATGCGTTCACGACCGGCATTATCAGCGCGCGGACGATGGATGAGGCGGTCGATGCGTTTCGCCAGTTCCGGCGTATACTCGATCAGCACCATGTCGAACAGTATCGCGCTACGGCGACCAGCGCGATGCGCGATGCGGCCAATGGCACTGAGTTGATTGCCCGTATCGCCGATGAAACCAGCATCCGGCTGGAGCTGATCAGCGGCGAGGAGGAGGCGCGACTGGTCCACTACTCGATCTGCCGGCGTACCGATCTCTCCGATAAATTCACGCTGCTGATCGACATGGGCGGCGGTAGTGTCGAGGTGACGCTGTGCGACGACGGCGAGGTGGTTTCGGCGCAAAGCTTCAAGATCGGAACGGTACGATTGCTAGAGATGCTCGGTCAGGGCGGCGATTTCAATACGCTGCTGTCGGAGTATCTTGATGGCACGCGTAAGAAGCTGCGCGAGCAGATCGGGCGGCGCAAAGCCGATCTCTGCGTTGCGACAGGCGGCAATGCGACGGCGATCGGCGAGCTGGCCTGCCGGCTGCTACAGACCGAATCGGCCGAGCGCATCAGCCGCGCTGAACTGGCCGCGCTGATCGATCAGCTGGCCGGACTCAGTTTTGAGGCGCGTATCCGCGATCTCGGTTTAAGACCGGATCGGGCCGATGTAATTCTGCCGGCCGCGATGGTATTCCACGAAATCATGATGCTGGCCGGATCGGAAACGATGGTGATGCCCGATGCGAGTCTGCTCGATGGTATTATGCTCGATATGGTCGACAGCGAGCAGCGCACCTTCCGGTCGCAGCGCCGCAACCTGCTCGCCTGGGCGCGTTCGCTGAAGAAGAAATATCATGTTGATCGCAAATACGGCAAACAGGTGGCGCGGCTGGCGCTGAGTCTGTTCGATCAGCTGCAGGATCTGCACCAGCTCTCCCATCGCAACCGGCTGCTGCTGGAGTTGGCCGCGCATGTGCATGAGATCGGCATGTATGTCCGGGTCGGCGGCCATCATCGCCATGCCGCGTATCTGATATCGGTTGCGCCGCTGCTGGGCCTGAGCACGGCCGAGAAACAGCTGCTGGCGTTGATCGTGCGCTATCAGCGTAAAGGAGCGCCGAACGAGAGCCATCAGGAGTTCGCTGCGCTGGATGAGGATGAACGACGCGCGGTCTGGCGGCTCAGCGCGCTGCTGCGGCTGGCGATTGCGCTGAACAAGGAGCGTCGCAATCGCGTCGATGATGTCGAGTTGCGCCTAGATGGGCCGCTCATGCGGCTGCATCTGGAGGGGCAGGGCGATATGCTGCTGGAGCGCTGGGCGGCGTTGAAAACGGCCGATTATTTCGAACAGGCCTTCGGCCTGACACTACAGCTGGACCTGAAGGCCCCGGGAGCGGGGAACTAGGCAGGGCCCGATTTATACAGCTTCTTCATCTTCTTGGTGATCATCTTGCGCTTGAGCGGCGACAGATAGTCGATAAACAGCTTGCCGCGCAGATGGTCGAACTCATGCTGCAGCGCGACAGCCAGAAAACCATCGAAATCCTGTTCATGCGCCTGACCGTCCATATCGAACCAGCGCAGCCGTATGGCCGCCGGACGCGTAACATCGGCATAGGTCTCCGGCACCGACAGACATCCCTCTTCCCAGGTGGCCAGCTCGTCGCTCTGCCACAGAAACTCCGGATTGATCCACACCTTCAGGTCCCGGTTGCCGCCGGGATTGTCCGGATCGTGGCGTACCTCATCGCTGCGCCACAGTGTATCGGTGACGGCGATCTGCAGCGACACGCCGATCTGCGGCGCGGCCAGTCCGACGCCGGGGGCGTCGTACATTGTGTCGGCCATATCGGCGATGATCTGCCTGACTTCGTCGGAAAGCGGAAACGTTACCGGTTCGGCGATTGTTCGCAACCGCTCGTCCGGATGGATCAGGATTTCGCGTACAGTCATCAGAATGTGCCCCCGTTCCAGCCAAACATGGCGCGTTCGGGCGCGGCGAATTCGATATAGGTTCGCCCCGGTTCGATGCCGAGTTGTTGTTGCAGCAGGCCGCACAGGGTGGTGGATAGCGCAGAGGTCTGATCGCTGGTCAGTCCCAGACTCTTGAGTTCGACAAAAGCCAGTGGCGTATCGCTGCCGGCGAAGAGCATCGTCTGGGCGTCGTTGAGCTTGACCATGACATAGGATTCCGGCTTGGCCAGCGCCTCGGCGGCGGCGGCCGAGCAGCGGCTCAGGAACGCGGGCTTATCAGCAACTGCAACATTGGTATGTACAAACAGACACGGCATCAGGTTCTCTCCTGCGGTTGATCTTCGCTGGCGGCGGCGTTGCCTGCTTCAGTCTGCACAGCGCGCTGTTCGGCAGCGGCGCGCTCGGCCTGCTCCCGCGCATGGCGCTCCAGATTGCGTTTGGCCTGCGCCTCGCGTTCCAGGTTCTTGCCGATGCGCATCCGCTTGGTGGCGATAAAGCCGAACCACCAGAGCGGGATGCCGAGGCCGATGGCGACCAGCCAGAAATAGATATCCATTACGAACTCTCCACTGCTGCAGATGTGGCGGTCTGAGCATTATTGGCATTTGCTACGGCCCGTTGGGCCAGGGCGCGATTGATCAGGTTGATCGCTGCGAGTATGAAACCGAGCGCGATGAAGGCGCCGGGCGGCAGGATGAACATCAGCACATCCGGATAGGCATCGCCGAAGATGGAGAAGCCGAACAGGGCGCCCTGGCCGAACAGTTCGCGTATACCGCCCAGCAGGATCAGTGCAAACGTGAAGCCGAGGCCGACGGCAACGGCATCCATGACCGAGTCGGAGACGCTGTTTTTACTGGCGAATGCTTCGGCCCGGCCGAGGATCGCGCAATTGACGACAATCAACGGTATGAACAGGCCGAGCACCAGATACATCTCGTGCATCCACGCATTCATCGCCATCTCCACAATGGTTACAAAGGCGGCTATAATCGTGATATAGGCCGGAATGCGCACATGTTTCGGGATCACGCCGCGCACCAGCGAGACGACCAGATTCGAGCCGATCAGCACCAGCTGCGTTGCAGCGCCCATCCAGAAGCCGTTCTCCGCCGACGTGGTGACGCCGAGCAGCGGACACATGCCCAGCAGCTGCGCGAAGATCGTATTGTTGTGCCAGAAACCGTCGGCGAATATCTCGGATTTGTTCATCGCTGCGCTCCTGCTCTATTGTCCCTGTCGGCTGTCAGGTCGGCAAGAATAGCCGCTCGGCGGCGATTGAAAAACTTCAGCGCGCCCTTGACCGCTTTGACGACAGCGCGCGGCGTGATCGTTGCGCCGGTGAACTGGTCGAAGTCGCCGCCGTCCTTTTTCACTTTCCAGCGTGTGCTGCCCAGGTTCTGGTCGACGAATTCGGCCAGCCAGCCGCTGTTTTTGACAATGCCGTCGCCGAGGCCGGGCGTCTCCTTGTGATCGGTGACGCGGATCGCGTAGATGCGCCCGTCCGGCTTGACGCCGACGAGAATCCGGATTGAGCCGGAGTAGCCGTCGGGAGCGACGACCTCCCAGGCCAGCGCCAGCAGCGCTCCCTGCTGATCGCGGGCCGGATAGATGATTGTCGGCTGGCCCCCGTCATCGAGTCGAATCTGTTCAGCCTGCGGATCATTGGCATGCGGCGGCAGTACCTGCTCCAGCGCCTTGTGCAGCGCCGCTTTCTGAGCTGCGGCAATCGGCCCGCGGGTGATCAGGTCGGTCGCGCCGAGCAGGATGGCGGCAATCGCGGCAACCAGGAACAGCGCCAGGATCATACGGATCTGGTCCTTGTCGAGCATTAGGATTTCTCCTGCTGCTTGCCGTGGCCATAGACGCGCGGCCGGCAGTAGTGATCGATCAGCGGCACGGCGCAGTTCATCAGCAGCACGGCGAACATCGCCCCCTCCGGGTAGCCGCCGAAGGAGCGGATGCTCCAGGTCAGGATACCGCAGCCGACGCCGAACACGATCTGGCCCAGTGGCGTGACCGGCGAGGAAACCGGATCGGTAGCCATGAAAAAGGCGCACAGCATCAGGCCGCCGGCGAACAGGTGGAACAGCGGCGGTGTAAACTGATCCGGCGCAATGGCGCTGAAAATCGCTGCCAGCAGCGCGACGGTGCCGAGATAGGAGAGAGGGATGTGCCAGGTAATGCTGTGGCGTGCGAGCAGGAAAATACCGCCGATCAGCAGCGCAAGGGCGCTGGTTTCGCCGATGCTGCCGGCCTCGAAGCCCAGGAATGCATCGAGATAGTCGTAGCGGTAGCTCTCCATTGCCGCGCCGACCGGCACGCCGAGCGTCGCTTCGGTTTTGATATGCCCGAGCGGGCTGGCCATCGATATCGCATCCAGGCCGTGGGCCGCAACGGCCGGTAGCGCATCGATGCCTGCGAAGAACAGCGTCAGGCTCTGCGAGAGATCATAGAGGTCGATGCCTGCGCCGCTCTGCACGCCCATCTGCACCGACATCGGAATCAGCCATGTCGTCATGTTCAGAGGGAACGAGATCAGCAGGATGACGCGCGCCGACAGGGCCGGATTGAAGATGTTATAACCCAGACCTCCGTAGACCTGTTTGCCGAGCACGATCGCGAAGACCGAACCGAGCACGGCCATCCACCATGGCGTTGCGGCCGGCAGCGTCAGAGCCAGAAACAGGCCGGTCAGCGCGGCCGAGTTGTCAAGCAGCGCATCGAGCGGCCGCTTCATCAGTTTCAGGCAGGCCGCTTCGGTCAGCAGGGCCGTGAGCATGCAGGTGGCGATCATCAACACGGCGAGCCAGCCGAACAGATAGACGCTGAAGAGCGCGGCCGGCAGCAACGCCAGCATCACCGTGAACATCATCATGCGGATCGAGTCGCCGCCGTGGGCATGCGGGGAACTGAGCATAATCAGCGGCATTATGACTTCTCCTCGCCGGCGGATTCGCCGCTTGCGGTCGTTTCAGTTTTGGCTGCCTCTGTTTTCGTTGCAGCCGTTTCCGGAGCGGGCTTGGGCGGCATGGTCTTGCGCACGCGCGAGCGCCGCGCGGCCTTTTCGGCCTTTTCGCGCTCGATGCGCGCCTCGCGCGATTCCGAGCGTTTGCGGGATGCCTCGGCGAAGGCCTGTTCGCGCCGGGTGATAGCGATCTGCCCCTTGCCGTAGCGGAAGTAGTGCACCAGCGGAATATTCGACGGGCAGACATAGGAGCAGCAGCCGCACTCGATGCAGTCGAAGAGCTGATAATCCTCGGCCTTGTCGAACTGGTCGGCGCGGCAGGCATCGGCCAGCAGATTCGGCACTAGCGAGGCCGGGCAGGCTTCACTGCAATGGCCGCAGCGGATGCAGGGCTGTTCGATACTGTGCGCGGCCGCCATGCTCTCACGGCTGAGCGCCAGCAGACCGTTGGTCGATTTGACTACCGGCACATCGGGCCCTTTCAGTCGTTCGCCCATCATCGGGCCGCCGTGCACAATCTGCACGTCAGAGAAATCCTCCAGCCCCTGCCGGGTGAACAGCCGTCGCGCCGGCGTACCGAGCCGGACCAGCAGATTGGCCGGATCGGGCAGCGCATCGCCGCTGACCGTGACAACGCGCTCGGTCAGCGGCCGCCCCAACGCGATCGCGTCGAATAGCGCCTTGGTCGTGCCGACATTCTGGCAGAGCACGCCGATATGCATCGGCAGTTTGCCGGCCGGCACTTCGCGCCCGGTCAGCGTGTAGATCAGCTGTTTTTCGCTGCCCTGCGGATAGCGGGTCGGCAGCTCCACGATGCGCACGTCGGCTGCGTTGTCTGCAGCGGCCAGCGCCTCGCGCATCGCACTCACCGCCTCCGGCTTGTTATCCTCGATCGCGATAATGCAGGCGCGCGCGTCCACCATGTGCATGATCATGCGCATGCCGGTCAGGATTTCGTCGGCATGTTCGACCATCAGGCGGAGGTCGCTGGTCAAATAGGGTTCGCACTCGATGCCATTGAGGATCACCGTGTCGATCGGGCAGCGGGAGTCGCGTACCAGCTTGATAAAGGTCGGGAATACCGCGCCACCGAGTCCGGCAAGCCCGCACATGCGGGCGCGCTCGCGTAGCAGAGCCGGATCGCTGTTGATCCAGTCGCTGATCGGGGCCAGCGACTCATCCGCGGCATCATCGCCGTCGCTCTCGATGAAGATCGATGGCATGCCCATGCCGGACGGGTGGGCGATCGGATGCTCCTCGATCTTGACGACGCATCCGGATGTCGGCGCATGTACAGGAACAGAGACATATCCCTCGGATCTGGCGATTTTCTGGCCGCGCAGGACGCGCTCGCCGACCTTGACCAGCGGTGAGCAGGGGGTGCCGATATGCTGTTTCATCGGCAGGATATGGATCGGAGCCAGTTCAACAGTCTCGATCGGCGCTGCCGCGGACAGCTTGTGCTGTTCCGGATGTGCGCCACCGGGGAAGCTGTGCGCCATCATGCCGAGGCGCTGGGCTAGGGTTCTAAGCATGGCCGGCATGTTGCTCTCTCCTTGCATGGGCCAGCTGCGAGCGTTTGGTGTCGGGCAGCGGCCATGACCAGTGCTCGAGCAGCTCCGGCTTGGTGATCATGTCGATGCAATCTACCGGGCAGGGCTCGACGCACAGTTCGCAGCCGGTGCAGTGATCGGTGATTACCGTGTGATACTGCTTTGGCGCGCCGATGATCGCATCGACCGGGCAGGCCTTGATGCAGAGCGTGCAGCCGATGCACTCATCCTCGCGTACAAAGGCGATGCGTGGCGCGGCCGGCTCCTCCTCGAGCGCTTTCGGCTCCACCCCCATCAGGTCGGCAATTTGCAGCATTGTGCGTTCGCCGCCCGGCACACAGTGGTTCACATCGGCCTCGCCACCGGCCACGGCCGTGGCGTAGGGCTTGCAGCCCGGATAGCCGCACTGACCGCACTGGGTCTGCGGCAGCAGCGCATCGATCTTGTCGACCATCGGATCGCCCTCGATGCGGAACGCCTTCTGGGCGATTGCCAGGGTTAGGCCGGCGACCAGTGCGAATGCTCCAAGACTGGCCAGTGCATACAGTAAACCGGTCATCGATCAGACTTTGACCAGACCGGAGAAGCCCATAAAGGCCAGGCTCATCATGCCGGCCGTGATCAGCGCCAGCGGCGAGCCTTTGAAGGCAGCCGGTACCGGCGCGATTTCGATGCGCTCGCGCAGTCCTGCGAACAGCACCAGTACCAGCGCGAAGCCCATCGCCGCGCCGGCCCCATAGAGAGCGGAGCTCAGGAAGGTCTGTTCCTGCTGCACATTCAGGATCGCGACGCCGAGCACGGCGCAGTTGGTCGTGATCAGCGGCAGGAAGATGCCGAGCCCCTGATAGAGCACAGGGCTGGTCTTGTGGATCATCATCTCAATAAACTGCACCAGCGATGCGATGATCAGAATGAAGAAGATCGTCTGCAGGTAGAGCAGGTCGAGCGGGATCAGGATATACTGCTGTACCAGCCACGACGCCGTCGAGGCCAGCGTCATGACGAACATCACCGCGAACGACATGCCAACGGCCGTCTCCACTTTGCTGGAGGTGCCGAGAAACGGGCAGATGCCGAGAAATTTGGTCAATACGAAGTTATTCACCAGCACGGCGGAGAGCAGAATCAGCGCAAACTCAGTCATAGCCGCGCAGTATAGGGCGATGCCGGACGCGCGTACACAGCAGAGGGGGCTGTGCTTTTTGACGCGCTCAGCGCTGCTGTTGCCAGCGGGCCAGAAAATCGAGAATCGCCTGTAGCGCTTCGGGCTTTTTCATATCGCCGCGCGGCAGGATGAAATCGGCACACTGCTGATAGAGCGGGTAGCGGACGGCGGCCAGTTCTTGCAGTCTGTTCAGCGTATTGCCGGCGGCAATCAGCGGTCGGTTGGTGTCGCCGTCGATGCGCTCGGCAAGAAACTCCGGACTGGCCTTCAGCCAGATCACCGGTGGATGCGCCTGCAGCAGTCGCCGGTTCTCCTCGCGCATGACGATGCCGCCGCCGGTGGCGATGACGGCATGCTGCCCGATGATCTCGCGCAGTGCTGAGCTCTCGATCTGCCGGAACCGCTCCTCGCCATCCTGCGCGAAGATTTTAGGGATCGAGCGGCCGGCCTGTTCAACAATATAGTCGTCCAGATCAATCAGCGGCAGCTCCAGATGCGCTGCGAGCCGGCGGCCGATGCTGCTTTTGCCCGAGCCCATCAGGCCGACGAGAATCGGGGTGATCGGGGATGGTTGCTTGTCTGTCCGCTTCATGCGCCGATTCTATCGCTCCGGCGAGAGAAAAAGAAAGTAGCGGCATGGCTTGGTATCTCTTTTGCTTCAATGCAACGAATCGGAACCGAATCGGGATAAATTGCAATGCATCGACAGGTGATGTCACTGCTGTCCGGTTAAGCATCGATCAGTGCCAACTGTAGTAAATTCATAAC
>CAYSMR010000010.1:0-18353 GCA_964432195.1 uncultured Zetaproteobacteria bacterium
GTTATGAATTTACTACAGTTGGCACTGATCGATGCTTAACCGGACAGCAGTGATTGCCCATAACAACAATCGCATCGCCATGCTCGACCATGCTCCGGACAATCTCTACAACGCGCTGCTGCTTTGGCCCCCGGTCAATCAAATCTCCGACAAAGATCAACCGGCGTTCCGGATGCCGGAATCCCTTGCCGTGATGGACATAGCCCATTGCGCGCAAGCAACGCCTCCAGCTCAGCGGCATGGCCGTGGATATCTCCGACGAGGTCATATTGATCAGTCACTTGCGCTCCTTTGCGGCCGGCCGCCAGCGCCGCGCCTATCACCCGGCGGAGGCATCAAACCACATCCGCTTCATATCTGCCAAAAACGCTTCGCTAACGGGATAGCCCGACTTATCTCCAATCACTGCATCGACCGAGCAATACGGGCAAATCGCCGTACCTTCCGCATCCAGCCAAACATCAATTGCCGACGGTGAAAACTGCTTTAAACATGCAAAACAGCCGCACAATGTAGATGACCGGATCTCATCCTTATGCTTGGCACAGTGCTGATGCGCCGCGACCAAATCATCATCGTTCATTCGGGATCCCCTCAACGCACTGCAATAAGGCTCTGATTCCCTCGCCCCCGGCCGCCTTGATGCTGGTTACTCTTGGCGGCACGGAGCAGTGACGGGGGTTAATCCGGATCAGGTGCGTATTCTTATGAACCGCCAGCGATTCGGAGAGCCTGCGTATCGACGGCAAATCAATCCCTGCGCCTATTGCGATAATCACAATCTGCTGATCCTGTTGGTGAACGGCTTCAAACCAGGCGCTGAAGCTTGCGCGCTGCTTCTGTTCAACATCGGATAGCCAGTCGCCAAACATCAGAATATTTGGCCTAGCTATCTTTCCACAACAGGGACACACAGGCATTCTGGTTGCTGTAAATGTTTCATGGTCCACGACCACATCGTCGTAATTGACGGGCCAGATCGCACGCTTGCAGCCATCGATACACTGAAGTCGCGCATTCGCCCCATGCTTTTCGCGTATCCTGTCGGGATCAAAGCCGGCCTTTTGAAATACCCCGTCCACATTCGACGTGATCACGAAATAATTATCATGCTTGCGCGTCACATATTCCAGCAACATGTCGAACCCGGCATGCGGCGTGGTGGCGTTATACTGGTGCAGCCTGTGCCCATAGAACGCCCATGCCAGTTCAGGGCGCTTTACAAACCATTCCGGGTTGGCCATCTGCTGAAAATCCAGCCGCATTCGCTTCAGAGCAGGATAGGCGCGCCACACCCTCTCCTTGCCGCGGAAATCCGGCAGTCCGGTATCCACGCCCATGCCGGCGCCGGCCGTGATAATCACCGCTTCAGCCTGATCTATAATATCGCGCAATTCCCGCATCCTCACTCCTCTCCCATGCATTGCCGGGCGTATGCAATACGCCGGATCTTGGCAATCGCCGCTTCCATCTTCTGACGCGCAGATACATTCGCAGAGTGCACATCAATCCGGGGCGGCGTAAAGCCGCTCTGCATGCTCATCTGCTCGACCCACAGCAATACATCATAGCCCGTGCCCCGCTCATCATCGCCCAAATCGTGATCCAGACTGAGGTGGGTCACGCAGCCCTTGAAGAGCAGCGCAATCGCCTCATCCGGCCAGCGAACTTGCCGCCACCCTCCGGAGCAGGGCGCAAATCATCCAGCCACACTTTTATCCCCATCTTATTCTCTCCAGTCTGTTGTTGTCGGAAAAGGTAAATCAGCACGCGACATATCAGGTCGCAGCCAGCGGCGTGGGTTAACAGCTAACGATTGGCAATGCCAGTGAACGACAGAGTTGCGTCATCAAACATCAGTGATGCTTTGGCGGAAGCCAGCGGTTTTGCGACTATCAGCTCTGCAAAGCGGGCATTTCTGTACAGCATCAGCGCCGAATCGGCCGTCCGGGTCAGCGCTTTGGAAAAACGGCGCAGATCCGGGAGCGATGGAAACTCCGACTGCTGCTCGATCTCGACTAGCGCGAGCATCGGGATATCCAGTTCCGCAGCCAGACTGCTCAAGGCCCCTCCCTGCTCCTCGAATATCTGCTCCCGCAGCGCATCAGAGGCGCTGTTCATATCGTTCAGATTATCGATAATCAACAAGTCCGGCCGTCTGTGCCGGCTCAACGCAGCCGACCGGATCAGTTGCGGCGTCATACGCGGAGCGAAGGCGATCTCTATTGACGATTCCGCCAACACGCCGGATGCTACTGCCAGCGCCCGCCAGCCATCCGCATCAAAATCCCCCCTCATCAGACGATGCATCGGAATACCGGAGCGCATCGACAGTTGTTCTGCCGGCAAGCCGGTTGAAAACATCATCACCGTCATCGCTTCCTTACAGGCGTTGTGCGCCGCAATATTCAATGCCAGCGCAGTCAGACCGCATCCCTGTGCGCCGCACAGCACGGTCAATACGCCCTTCCCGATTCCACCCATCGCGCGGTCGAACTCTGCAAAGCCCGTCTCTACCCGCTGCTCCGCATCCCAATACAAGTCGGGCGCTTGCGATGCCTGAAAATGATCGAACAGGCTCTCGAGTTCCCTGTAATTATCTATCAGTAGATCACCGATCGCGTGCATCTGCTCGGCTGCGAGCAGATTGCCGGCAACTTCGGGCGACAGGTGGCGCTTCCTGGCAATCGCTATTCTCACATCTGCTTCAGAGTGCTGCGCCAGCAAGTCAAACAGCGGCCGGTTTTCCGGACAGTCACTTAGCCCGGCCACCATCCTGATCAGCTCCGCATCGCTGATCCGATAATTGTTGTCATCCACGTTCACGCTTACCTTCATTGCATTGCCCTCCTTTGAGGCCGGACACTGCCCCCATATACGACAGCCTGTGTCGCGAATAGAACAGAGACAACCAGATTCGCGCCGCTCAAATATCATCATACGGCACGCGGGTAATAGCGCCGGGTTTTCAATCCTTCCGGAACGAGAGCAGCGTTTGACTGCGGCGCAGCCTGTGCAACGGCTGCGTCTCGATCTTACACACCCGTCCGCGCGTCACACCAAGCTGCTTACCGACCTTCGCCAGCGTCTGCTCATGGGAAGACTCCTGTTCACATTCCCCACGATGCACCCGGTTCAGGGGGGCATGCCGCTCACTGCAATCGTCGGCGGCGCCCATTTCAATCCGGCATATTCAGCAACTCGAATGCCTTTTGATTCATCAAATCGAAGGCATCATTCATCGATATGTCGTCTGGAGCATGCTTGATCAGATAATCGTTGAAACAGAGCAGCTGACAGGCCTCGCCATTAAAACCGGGCAAGGCAGCTTCGGCGACCTTGACGCGCTCGCGCTCGAAAGCGAACGGCATCACCAGCACGGTGAGCACCCGCTTTCCCACGGCCACCAGATGATTGCATATCAGCTGCGATGCCCAGGTGCCAACGACGCCTCCGAGGCCGGCCATCACTACAACCGACTCGCGCCCGCGCAGCTGTTGCTCCAGTAGCGGCCACTGATCTGCCAGATCGGAGGCCACCTCGGCCCGGACCGACTCGGCATAATCGACTGTTGCGCCCTTCGATTTTATCCGGCTCAAACGCAGGCAAAATTCATCCGCCCCTCCCAGCGAGCGTTTCTCCCGATCCACATCGATACAGAGCGCTTGCGCCGGAAGCCGATCATGCCAGCCCCTGAGCATAGTCCTGCCGCAACCGCCAATACCAATAAATGCGATATTCGCCGTATGAATATCCATTGTTTTCACGGATGCCCCCCCCATCCATCCTGCTCAGGCTGTCATATAGAATCATGCTGGTGGCCGCGGCCACGTTCAGAGAATTCATCATGCCCGGCATGGGGCAGGTGAATCGCATGGTCGGCTAAATCAAGCGCATCCCGAGAAACAATACTGTTTTCATCGTCGATCACAGCACAGGAGATGTTGCATATCTCCATGGCCACAACCTGAACACCGTCTGCTTGCTTGGCTTTCAGGCAATCCGCTACATTCTCATGATATACCCACTCCACCCATTTGTCCGCGCCACGCGAGCCTTTTCTGATGTGCTTCCCGGACAGCATGCGCATAAATGTATGCCGGTCGCGCCGGCCCTTTCGCAATGCTGATTTGGATAATTGAATTGCATGATCTGCCATATCGAGCCTCCCGAAAGGGGCACGCTAAAACCCAATGCGCCAACTGGTGTCGCTTACACGCAGCGCTTTAATATTACAGTTTAATTGATAAAACCAATGGGCATACTTGCCGTGTCATGCTTCACCAGAACTTCAGTATGTAACTCCTGAATCATCACATCCGGCGTAGCTTCCAGCCCCAGAATTTCCAGCCGTTTTTTCACTGCCGAAAAGTCACCAGGCGCCAAATCGGGGATCGCGGCAATCGCCCGCTCATCCCTGGGCATCGGCAGGGTTGAGCACTCCTGTCGCAACATGTTGATCGCCTGATCCGGCTTGAGATAATCAAACTCCACCTTGATCGCGAAACGGCGCAGGCTGGCCTGATCGAGATCATCCATCAGGTTCGTCGAGCAGATAAACAGGCCCTCGAACTGTTCCATCTGAACGAGCAGTTCGTTGACCTGAATAACCTCCCACGCATTCCTGGCTCTGCGACGATCACGCAGCAGTGAATCCGCCTCATCCAACACCAACACGGCATCCTCTGCCTTAGCCTGCTCAAACATGCGGGCGATATTCTGCTCCGACCGTCCGACGTACATATCAAGAATATCAGATGTGCGCTTGCTCAATAGCGGCTTGTCCAGTTGTTTGGCGATGTAGCCAGCCAATGCCGTCTTGCCGGTTCCCGGAGCGCCGTAAAAACAGAGATTGCCGCGCCCGCTGCGCTGCAGGCCGGCCACCAGTTGCGGGATATCCACGTTGGTATTGAGATACTCCAGACTGTAATGCGTTGTATGCGCCCCACCCGTCAGCAACGGCTTCTGTCCCATCGCTTTAGCGCTGTTGCCCAACACCTTCTCCAGCATTTTCTCTGCCTCCGTCTGGTTGGAACAGGAAAGGCGTTTCAGCACTCTGGCAGCCCGGTCAATCTGGGCCGGGGAGAGCTCGTCATGCTCGGCCAGCCGCTGCATGAACGATTCGGATACCGGCGTATCGCCCAGGCTGGCGCGGACAATGCCCAGGCGTACGGACCGGGGCGGCGTATTGAGCTCCATCGCATAATCAAAGCGGCGCAGAAAGGCGGGATCGATCTGGCTGATCTGATTGCAGATCCAGATAGCCGGCGTGCGGTTCTCCTCCAGCGCCTTGTTGACCCAGCCCTTGTTCTCCCCTGATTTAACCTCCATGCCGAAAAAGGAGAAGCCGCGGGATGGAAACACATCCTCCACTTCATCGAACAGAATCAGGCTGTTGCAGTCCCCGCCCAGCATCTGCTGGCAAATGCGGTACCCCTCCATGCGCTGGGCGGAGCGTATCGGATCGCCATCGCTGTCCTCTGTTTTTACCTCGAAGAGATTGGCGCCGACGCTCTTCGCCAGCAAACGGGCCAGCTCTGTTTTACCGGAACCGGGCGTGCCGTATAGCAGGATATTCACGCCTCTTTCCCGTTCTCTGAGCGCAGCTGCCAGCATCTGATTGAGCAGTACAACATCATCCCGCACATGCGGATAATCATCAGCCTGCAGCGTTCCCGCCCTGGCCGGCACCAGGAAGTGGCTGAGCAACGCCTGTTCATCTTCATTTTCTGCCATCAACGCCTTGTAGAGGCCATCCATAAGCTCGAGCTCCAGCCCTGAGCGGTAGCACTCGTCGATTTTGACCAGGCCGCTCGCGCGCAAGGCCGCACTCCCTGCCATTGCAGTGGCTACCGACTGCGGATCAACGCCGAGCGTCCGGGCCAGACCGGCGTACAGGAGCGCCTCGCTCGGTGTATGTAACCGTTCAAAGCACTCTTTCAATGGTTCATACCGCTCTTTCAGAACAAGCAGTGACAGAATCTGGCCCTGCACAGCGTTCAACGGAATATGCCAGGACATCAGGCGGATGTTGCTGAACAGCGTACCGGACAGATCGATTTTCTTTTCATAGGCTGCGAGCAGATCGCGCAGCGCATGCTTCAAATCGCTGACCTTAATATCGGCGTCGTTGTCATCGGATAACTGGAGGAACTCCTGCAAATCGCTGTCCATAAAGCCGCGCTTGTTGACGAAGAACGCCTTGAACGCCGGCGCGCTGCTGAGCAACATGCGCAGCACCCATACAGTGACCAGTGCCTGATATTCATCCTGCACATCCGTCCCCTCGATCTTGACCCTCTGCACCTTGTTCCCGCCTGTCATCACGCCACCTTTCATCTGTTGATGACGGGAATCGTAAACCGACCTGCGACATTTCAAGTCGCAGTGAATGCCACGTTCTTTACAATCAGAGTTTTCCTAAGGAAGTGCTGATCAATTCGCCCTTATGTCGGATTTTGACCGGTTATTCTTGACCGAAGGTCAGGCAGGTCTACTTACACCTCCTGCTACGGGCAATGATCGACTCGTCAGTACTAAGCCGTGATACATTAAAAATAAACCCCAGTTATGCATGCATAACTGGGGTTAAGGTGGTACTCCCAAGGGGAATCGAACCCCTGTTTCCGGCGTGAGAGGCCAGCGTCCTAACCGCTAGACGATGGGAGCATCTGTGCGGGGTGCGATTTGTACTGTTATTGATCCGCTTCGTCAATGCCAAGTATTGAACCCAGCATCGTGTTCAGACTACCGACATCGGTTTTCAGCTGATCTTTCAACAAAAATCCGTTGGCACCGGCCTTCAGCGCCTGTTGGCACGCTTCATCGTCGCGCAGCACGAACAGCAGAATCGGCAGCTTTTCACAGCCCGGATGCGCACGCACACGCCGGATCAGTTCAGCGCCATCCATGCCGAGCATGTCCAGATCAATCACCAGCACCTGATAATCATGCAGTCCAATCTGCTCCAGCGCATCTCGGCTGCCAATTGCGGTGTCAACATCAAAGCCCATTGTTTCGAACATCGCGCGCCCAATATTCAATGCCAGCGCCGAACCGTCCACGAGCAGTATATTGCCGCTGAACGCACCGCTGACTGCGCCAACCAGCTCCGGCGGCAGCGCGGAGCGCCACATCTCTTTGATACCATCCGGATCGATCAGCAGCAACACCGAACCATCCTCCGCGATCGTACAACCCACCAAGCCGACCGGCTGATAACGCTTCAAATAGGGATCAAGCGCGCGCACCAGAATCTCGCGGGCCGGCTCAACCTGATCAACGATCAGCGCCAAAAAGCCATCCAGATGCTCGACAATCATCACGTTCGATCGGCTCGCATCCGTATTCGCGGCAGCCCCGTTCAGTACCTGTCGGAAATCGATCAGCGGTACCCGGTGGTGCCCATGCTCAATATAATCGTGATTGAGCGCTCCCGCCCCTGTTTTGACATGCAGTGCCGTATACGGCATCACCTGCTGAATCAGACTATCGAGCATACCAAACCGCTCTCCATCGACAGTGAACACTCTGGCCTGCTGCAGCGCCACACTGACCGGAATGGTCAGCGTAAAACAGCTGCCGCGCCCCGGCTCGCTGTGCAGATGAATCGTACCGGTCAGCTCATGAATCACATCGGCGACAACGGACATTCCCATGCCACGGCCGGCGATGCCGCTGACGTCGGCATGGGTCGTAAAACCGGGCCGAAAAATCAGTTCGGTGATTTCGGCATCATCCATTTCAGCGGCTTCCTGAGCGCTGATCACGCCGGTCGCGAGCGCCCGCTGGCGGATCTGCTCGACATTGATGCCGCGCCCGTCGTCGGTTACGCTGATCCGCACCGCGCCACCATGCTGAACAGCGGCGATCGTGATCTGTCCTTCGCCCAGCTTGCCGTGCGCCCTGCGTTCATCGGCAGGCTCAATACCGTGCGCGACAGCATTGTTGATCAGATGGATCAATGGCTCGCGCAGCGCCTCGGCAGCGCGCTGATCCATTTCGACCGCGTCGCCGGCCACGAGCAACTGCACCTGACGGTCGCACTGTCTGGCGATATTGCGCACCGCACTCGAAAATACCGAGAACACCGATGCGAGTGGTCTGAGCATCAGCCCGAACACCTGATTGCGCAGATCATCCATCATCGCCCTGTTATGGCGCTGTCGGGCCTCCAGTCCTGCACTGATATGCTGGAGCTGACGTAACTGGCGATCGAACTCGGTCTGCCATGCCGCCCCCGTACTGCTGTCGTCCAGCGGCGCGCGCTCTTTCAACTGCTTCAACGTCTGAGCCAGCTGCTGCAACTGCTGCTCGAGCTGCGCATCCCGGCCACGACCGGATGCGAGTTCGATGATCTGGTCAGAGAGGCGGGTCAGACGATGATGGTCAACGCGTAGATAATCGCCGGCAACACTGACAGATTGATCCTCCAACTGGAGGACTGCGACATCCGGCCGGAAATCGACCGGCTCGGCTGGCCGCTCGGGAACAGATTCGCCAACAGACTCGTCCTGTTCGGAGACATCATGTTGCCCGGATTTGTCGCGCCCGCTTTCTGCAGCGGCTCCAGTCAACTCTGTCGCAGCTGACGCACTGCTTTGAAATGCAGCTGCAGAAGGCTCATCCGACGGTACGTTGCTCTCTTTATCGGGCGAATCAGCCGATGGTTTGCCACTCTGCCGGGTTCCACTCCCCTGCAGCGACTCCTCAATCGATCCTTTGATCGCAGCCAGCAAGCTGGCAGGCACCCTGCCCTTGCGCTTCCCGGGTCGTTTGCGCGGCCGCGCTTTGGCCGCATCCCCTGTTTTTGTTTTGGCTTTACCGGCTGTTCCGCCCTGTTCAGTCTCCTGCATCGTCGGCGATGTCTGCTCTCCGCTGTCAGGCTTCGCCCCGTCCGGCGCAGCGGGCTGATTCAGCTGCCGGAAACGGGTCTGCATCGCTGCCAGGTCAAGGCGCGGCTTGCCATCGACATGCTGCAGCCGCTGCAGCAGCTGGTCGTGAATATCAAACAGCAACCGGATTGCCGCCCCCCGCCTGTCCGGATTCTTGCACGCAAGCGTATAATCGATCACATCCTCAAACAGATGACCTGCTTCACTGACATCCTGCACGCCGAGCATCTGCGCCGATCCTTTCATCGTATGCGCATCGCGGCGCAGCTGGATCAGCTCCAGCTCCTCCAGTTCACCTGCCTCCAGACGCACCAGTTTCCGGTTGATCGACTGCAGGCGCTGACGCGCCTCATCGAAGAAATCAGCCAGAAACCCGCTGACATCGAAATCAGCCATCTACAGTCACGAGAGGCTCTGCAGGCTTTCGGACGCCTTGCTCAGACGGGCCGATGCATCGCTGTAGGCCTGCACCTTGTTGCCCGAGATATGCAGCAGTTCCGAAATATGCTGCAGCGCCTGCAGAATCTTCAGATTGCGTTCGTTCTGCCGTTCTGTCGCCGCGGCGATCGCGCTGACCGACTGACTGTTCTTCTGCGCCATCTTCTCGATCCGGGCCAGCATCGCGGTCGTACGCGCAAATGCCTCCTGCGCCTGCTCAAGTGCAGTGCCCCCGGCATCGGCGGACGGACCGTCCACCGTCGGCGTATGCTGAACCAGCTGGCGCATCTCGTCGCAGGACTCGCGGATACGATCAGCCATGCGTTGAATCTCGTCGGTCAGGCTCTCCTGCCCGCCGCTGTCGATCGACGCATTAACAGCCAGCAACTGCGCCTCATCGGCAATCTCCTGAATCTGCTGCAGCGATTGCAACACGCGGTTGTTCTGCTCCTGCCCCGCTGCAACACGCGCACTGTCGCCATCGAGATAGCCGCGCACGCTCTGCAGCGCCTTGACGCCGTCATCGATATCGGCGCTGCCGCCCTTGGCAAATGCGCCGATAATCTCGGTATTCTTGCTCAATGATGCGATTGACGCGGCAATCTTCTGACCCGACTCGCCGATCAGCTTCAGCCCCTGAATCACCTTCTCCATAAAACGGGACTGCTGATCGGAGGTGCTGGCCTGCATCTTGTTGACCATGATGATATCGCCGGCGCTCTCGGCGACGCTGGAGGAGACCCGGGAGACCGCATAGGCCTGCTTCAGCAAGCCGCGGTTGAGATATTCCAGCAGCAGGATAATAAAGCCGATAAAGCCGAGCATCAGGTAGAGCTGCATATTCGCCTTCTGCTCCCGCTCCGCCGTGCGCTGCGCCAACTGTCCCTCCAGCCCCTTGACGATCAGCGCCAGCTTCTTCTGGGCCGCCAATACCAGATTCTGGGCCAGCAGCGTCACATCGGCGGACTGACCAGCCGTGATTTTACCGGATGCAACATCGTTGGCGATATTCATCACCTCGTTCATCAGCCCGTTCACCTTGTTCAGCGCGGCGCGATCCTGATCACTCAGGTGCTCGATCGCGCCGATACGCGCATAGGATGCCTTATAATCGGCCACGGCCTTCTTCAGTTTGGGGAAGTTATCGGCCTCGGCCGTCATCGTAAAATCGGCCAGCGGCACCATAATATTGGAGAGGCTTGCCTTGAACTGCTCGACCCGGAACTGATCATCATAAACAGTAGCCAACTCGTTCATGCTCTCCCGATCCCTAAGCGAAGCCACGACAATAATCGCGACCAGCACGCCAAACAGCAGCAGCGACAGCATGGAATTCCTGCTGGCCAGTTTGCTCAGTGAAATCTGTCTGGTCGGCTCCTGCTCGACCTGTTGTTCTCTGTTCTCCGTCATAATTCTCCCCTTGATTCTCCCCCTGTCAGATAGATACTGACTGGTTACCTTGCCGGCAACAGTTCCGTTCACTCAATCCAACAGGCCGGCGCAGTCGAGCAGCTGGAACGATTTACCGTCCACGCTCAGCCCGGCCAGATGGTCCCTGCCCGGCTCCGGCAGCAGCGCCCGCTCAATGCGTCGGATGCCGCAAACCGCATCGCCCCATATTCCGACATGCATGCTGGCATGACGCAAGACCAGAAAACGGGTCCGCGATGTCTGCTCCCGATCACACGACGGCAGCGCCGTAACGCCGCCGACATCGATAATACATACAACCTGGCCGCGTATATTGGCCATTCCAATCAGATGCGCCGGCCCCATCGGCACATTTGTCAACGCGGACGGCCGCACGACCTCACGCACATCAGCCGAGCGCAACAGCAGATCAGCGCCGCCAATGGTGATATGCAGCAGATTCTCCTGCTCTGGCGTCTGCTGTCCGGACATCAATGCACACTCCGGCTGGCCGAGATGATATGCTTGTAGAGGCCGAGCGTCTTACGCACGCGCGCCTGCAGCTTCAGCGGCTCGACCGGCTTGCCGATATAATCATCCGCGCCGGACTTCAATCCCATCACCTCATCCTCCTCGCTGCGACGCGCCGTCAGCAGAATCACCGGCACATCGTTGAAGCGATCCAGCTCGCGCATCCGCTTGAGCAGCTCCATACCCGACATATTCGGCATTTCGCAATCGGTCAGCACCAGATCGGGCTTCATCCGCTGCAGCATGTTCCAGGCTTGCTGCCCGTCCTCGGCCTGCAGCACCTTGTAACCATCTGCATCGAGCACGAACTCGACCAGATTGCGCACGCTGCTGGAATCATCGACAACCAGCACCGTCTGTTGCTCGGCACTGACCGTATATGCTGCATGCTGCCGGTCGCGCCGGCGCTGCACCTCACCATAACTGAGCAGCTGCATATTCTCATCCAAATGCTCGCTCAATACAAAACCTTCCGGCACCGTGCAGACCCGCATCACCTCCTGCAAGCTGGTCTGGCCGGCCAGCGCCTTGGAGAGGCCGTCTTCAAACAGCGTCAGCATATCCTCCTCGCGCGCCGCCTGCATCAGCTCCAGATCGGTCGCGCCGCGCGCAATCAGCTTGCGCATCCGCTCGTTCACATAGAGCACTTCATGGATGCCCATACGCCCCTTGTAACCGATATTCAAACAGTGCTTGCACCCCTGTTTATCGTACAACATGACGCCTTCGGGTATGCCGAGGCGTTCGACCAGATCGTGATCGGGTTTCACCTCGATACGACATTTCGGACAGAGTCGACGCACCAGTCGCTGGCCGACAATCAGATTCAGCGATGAGGCGAGCATCGTCGGCTCAATCCCCATATCGAGCAGCCGGGTGATCGTCGACGGCGCATCGTTGGTATGCAGCGTCGAGAAGACCAGATGACCGGTCTGGGCAGCATGCAGCGCGATCTCGGCCGTCTCCTCATCACGGATCTCACCGACCATGACGACATCGGGGTCCTGACGCAGAATTGAGCGCAGCACGGTCGGGAATGTCATACCTGCCTTCGGATTCACCTGCACCTGATTGATCCCCTCGATCTGGAACTCGATTGGATCCTCAATCGTAATCAGGTTCATCTCCTCATCATTGATGTGATGCAGAAACGAATAGAGCGTCGTCGTCTTGCCGCTGCCGGTCGGACCTGTAACCAGAATCGCGCCGGTCGGCTGCACAATGCATTCGCGGATCCGCTTGTAAGCGGTCTCCTCAAAACAGAGCACATCCAGATTCAGCGCGAGCCCCCCCTTGTCGAGAATTCGCATCACAACCTTCTCGCCATGCATCGACGGCAGCGTCGAGATGCGCATATCGTAACTCTTGCCCCACAGTTTGACGCGGGTGCGGCCATCCTGCGGCGTACGCGAATTGGCAATATCGAGCCGGGACATGATCTTGATGCGCGAAACCACCAGCGGATGCGCCTTGACAGGAAAGCGTAACATCGGCCGCAGCCGGCCGTCGACGCGCAAACGCACGACGCTCTGACGCTCGCCGGCCTCGATATGGATATCGGATGAGCCGATTTTCATCGCCTGCACGATGACACCATTGACCAGCTTGATAATCGGCGAATCCTCGGCACCGCGCTTGAGCTCGTCGAGATTGGCAGTGTCCTGGGCGACATCCATCTCTTGGGTCAGGGCATGCTCGTCATCGAGCCCCTCAACGGCAGCACTAAAGGCATTATCGCTGTCCTGATAGAGATCGCGGATCTTGCGCTGAATAAAATCGGGGCGTGCGAAACGGGTAACAATGCGCTTGCCGAGTTTGAAGGCCAGCGCATCGAGCATATCGATATCGAGCGGATTTCCCGTCGCAATCACGATATCGGTTTCATTCTGGCTGACCGGCACAAAACCGTAATCGCGGCAGAGCGACTCCGGACAGATCTCCAGCAAGGCATCATCCACGCGCAAATTGCTGATATCCAGATACGGGGTTTTGTACATACCGGAGAGCGCCTCCAGCAGAGCATCGGCATCGACACTCTCCAGCTCCAGCAATGCCGGCAACAGAGGCACCTTTTTCGCTACCCCGAGCTCTTCAGCCTCAATGACCTGGGCTTCGGTAATGATACCAGCTTGAATCAGTTGGCGCTGATACTTCAAATGCATAGGTTCTGTTCACATCTCCTGAGCTCAAGCGTGAGACCGCGCCGCAGCCACCCGATACAGACAGGCGCGACCGCACCCTGCATCCTGACAGAAAGCGACACCGAACGCATGTGCCGCGGCTAACACTCAGTCTTCAGCGCTGACGTTGGCGTAGAAAGCGATGCCGTTCTCCTCATCCTCATAGAGCTCTATCCACGCATCAATACCCTGCTCGGTATCCGGCAGCGCCGTCATCGGGATAATCGCCGTCACATTCGTATTCAGCGAGTCCAGTATCTTGCACATGCCCCCAAGCTCGAACGAAGTGTCGTCGTCGGTGCTCAGGTCGAGATAGTTCAGACTGCAATTGATGCCGATATCGTTGAGTTCGCCATCGACATCGCGCAGCACATCCTGCTGCAGATTGATCACGTCACCATTGACCGAATTGGTCGAGTGCGACAGCAACAGCACCTGCGACCCCTCCATCGCCTCGATAAAATCACTGAACTTGCCGAGCACGATCGCTTCAAATTCAAAATCGCTGTCGACTTTCTGGAATACGGCAAAATTGACATTCCTGATCTCGGCCGCCGATACCGCCAGCGGCGAGCAGCAGAGCGCAAGCAGCAGCAGAACGGCGGTTTTACAGTGCGCGGATAGCATAGATCGCATCCTCCATCATCTGCTGGATCTTGTGTCGCATCGCCTGGCGCATGCGATCGACATCCTTTTTGCGCAGACCGGCCTTCTCCAGCTCATCGAAATCCTTCATACTGCCCATCGCATCGCGCAGTTTTTTCAGAATCAGATTCAGCCGCTGCATCCCCTTGTCTCTCTCGGCTGCAACTGCCTGCGTATAACCGGGCACGTGCAAAACGCCACCGGCCGTTGGCGCCAATACAGCAATGCTTACCGCCATCACAATAATCAAAAATCCTTTTTTCACCATTTCCCCCTTCCATAACCGGATGTGTAATGTGATAAACGGTCGATAGAAACAACAATGCAGCCCGCTGTCAAGCGCGCGAACAGCTACACGATCCAAAAAACCGCAGCAATCGTAAGGTGTTGCGTGACAGAGGCAATGCAAAACCTGATGCCGGCTGCGCGCCGGCCGCAGGATCAGCAGCGCAGATCAGCCGGCGGTCGGGGTCTCGTCGATATAGCGGCGGAGCTGTTTGTCCTTCAGCCGGGTCAGATCGACAACGACCAGCGTATCGACGCAGTTGCCGAACTCCGGATCGATATTGAAGTCGATGAAGCGCACGCCGTCAGGGTGACAGATTTCGCTATACTGCTTGTAAGAGCGTCGGCACCGAGCAGCCCATATGCTTGAGACTCCCTTTCAGATGCATGAAGTCACGTTTGCTAGTCGTCGCTGCAAAAAGGGCGGGTCTTGTTCGAAAGCGAGAAAGCACTGTTGGATCAACTGTTCGACATTCAGCATGCATCACTCCTGATGCGCAGGCATGCCGAATCGGGTCCCCCAATCACTACTGGCCGGCTGCCTTCAGCGCGGCGCGCAACTGCAGCACGCAGGCCAGCAGCGCCGGGCCGGGGCGCAAACTGTGCCTGAGCACATCGCCGGGCCAGCGCAGGCAGGCGGCAAGCGCCTGCTGCAGCGACTCCCGCTGTTCGAATGCATCCGGCGCGCATGCCTGCTCCAGCAACGGACTGACGCTGCGGGCCAGCATCTGCGCCAGCAACGGATGCGGCGCGTTTTTAACATGGCGCTGTATCCACGCCTCGAGCTTGCCGATATCGGCCGCGGCAATATCGCTCACCAGTGCCTGCCAGCCCTGCAGCGCCTCGGCAACGGCCGCATTCTGCATGCAGCAGACTGCGCCCGGACTGCCCTCGGCCAGCTCTGCAGCCAGATCAAGGCTGACCGGCCTGATCGGCGGATCGAGTCGGCTGAGCACCGTGCGCACGTCTGTTTCCGACAAGGGCGTACACTGCTGCAGCATGCAGCGCGAACGGATTGTCGCCGGCAGCCGTTCGAGTGCATCGCAAACCATCAGCAGCACATTGCCCGCAGCCGGCTCCTCTAGCCCCTTGAGCAGCGCATTGGCCGCCTGATTGTTCATTCGCTCGGCATCATCGAGTATCACGACGCGATGGCCGCCCTCGGCGCCACTGAGAGCCAGAAACGCCAGCAGCTCGCGCACCTGCTCGATATTCAGATCGCGCTTTCCGTCCAGCAGAGAGATCCGAAACACATCCGGATGCGAACCGGCGGCCAGCATTTTACAGCCGTGACAGTCGCCGCAGGCGCTGCGGCTCTCGCACACCAACAGCCCGGCCAGATGTTCGGCCAGCCTCATTTTGCCGATGCCGCGGATGCCGTAGAGCAGCCAAGCGTGATGCAGCGCACCGGCCGCCAACGCCTCACGAAACCGGCTTACGACATCTCCGTGGCCGATCAAACCGCTCATATCATGCCCCGAGACTCTGCTCGAAACGCCGTAGCAACAGCGCCTCGACCTGACGCGCCACACCATCGATATCTTGAGCGGCATCGATACGCGCCATGCGTCCCGATTCAGCAGCGTGACGGGCGGCAAATGCCGCGGCGACGCGTTCGTGGAACGAAACAGCCTCATCATCGAAACGGCTGGCCGCCTCGCCGCCGGCCACGCGCCCCTGCATGCGCCGCAGCGCCTCATCGACGGTGACATCGAACCAGAGCGTCAATGACGGGCGCACACCGCATTCGGCGAAAGCGAGCATCGGCTCCAGGTCGCAGGCGCCATCATCCAGCCTGCGCGCGGCAAGCTGATAGGCAAGCGTCGAATCGGAATAGCGATCGCACAGCACCCATGCCCCCGATGTCAGCGCCGGCCGGATCACTTCGCGCACATGCTGAGCCCGGTCGGCCAGAAACAGCAGCAGTTCGGCCTCCGCCACCGGCATTGCATCGCCGCCGAGCAGCAGCCCGCGCAACGACTTACCGAGCGCGGTATCGCCCGGCTCGAATGTCGTGACCACCTCACAGCCGCGCATCCGCAGCCACGCCGCCGCGCGCTGCAGTTGCGTGCTCTTGCCGCAGCCGTCCACGCCTTCAAATGTAATCAGTCTGTTCACAGCCCCTCGCCTTCGCTGAAACGGAAAACGCGCCTGCATGCATCCGTGCGCATTCATTCCGCTCCGTCAGATCAATGCATAACGCTGCTGAAACAGCGGCTGTTCGTAAAGCGGATGTGATCGGTGCCATCCCGGCAACAGCGCGGTTTTTCGTCATGTTCCGCTCAGGTCGAGCGACCGATCATCGCCGTGATGCCGGCGACATAGTGGACGATCTCCTGCGGCATCCGCTCTGGATGGAGTTCGAGATTGCCCATGCCCCAAGTTGTAGGCGGCCAGCGCCAGCTGCACATTGCCGTCGTAGCGCGTCATCAACTGTTTCAGATATCTGCTGCCGGGCCGGATATTCTGTTCGGGATCAAATGGATCGGTGACACCGAGCTCGGCGGACGTGGCCGGCATCAGCTGCATCAGCCCCTGCACACCGACCGATGACACGGCCTGCGCATCAAAGCCGCTCTCGGTCTGCACGACGGCGGCGATCGATCAGCTGCGGATCGAGCCCCTGTTCGGCAGCCGCCGCATTAATCAGTGCGGCATATGGTCTCTCCTCCCGGCTGGCCTGCTCACCGGCCGGCAACGGGGCCGACGAATCTGGCGCAACCGCCCTGGTCGCCGACGGAGCATTCGCGCGCTGCGGCGGCAGCACCGGGCTCGCCAGCGAACTTGTCGGCAGCGAGCGCAGCTCCATCAGCATCTCGGCGGTAAGCGTGGCGGGCATCAGAAAGCGCCCGGATTGCGCGACGACGGTATCATCCGAACCAGCCAACATCGCATGCATGCCGGCGCGATCGAGCGCCGATGCCAGCACAGACGCCAGCCTGCGCTGCATGGCCGGCGTCAGATGCTGCACATCAGCGGCCTGCTCCAGCCAGCGCCGGAACGGATCAGCGGTGCCAGTCGTCAGCCGGTCGGCTCCGTTGAGCCGTTCGCTATCGGGTCGCCCGCCTGCGCCCGACCACAGGGCGGCCGCAGCGTATGCATCCATATTGATCGCCATACCGACTGCGAGCAACAGCCATGCCAGTTGCCGCCCTCTCCCGCGCGCCGGCGCATTAGCGGCGTGTTATGAACTAACCCTGCTCCAGCGGGTAACCGGCCTGCATCCAGGCCATCGTGCCACCCTCGATATTGATCAGATTATCATGACCGCACTGACGTGCCAGATAATCGGCTGCCTGCGCCGAACGGCCGCCGGAGTGGCAGATCAGATAGACATTGTCCTGTTTCGGAATCTCGTTCATGCGCGCCATCAGCGTATTGAGCGGAATCAGCACAGCCCCCGGCAGATGGCCGGCCCGGTACTCGTCGGGCGAGCGGACATCGAACAGCGCCAGCGGCTCCCCGCGCTCCCGCGCCACCAGCCAGCGCGGATAGAATTCATTCACATTCAGACTCTTGAACATTATTTCTCCACCGGGTAGCCGGCCGCTTTCCAGGTCACAATGCCACCCTTGATATTTTCAATATTCGTATATCCGTGAGCGGCCAGCAGTTTGGACGCTCTTGCCGAGCGCACGCCGGAATGGCAGTACACATAGACCCGCTTGTCATGCGGCACCTCGTCCAGCCGTTCGGCCAACTGCTGCACCGGAATCAGCTTCGCGCCCATGATATGTCCTTCGGCATACTCCTCAGGCGTGCGCACATCGAGCAGCATGAACGGAATCGGCGATTGCGCCCCCTGCCGCCAGTGTTCATAGGCATGCGCCACTGTCGCATTCTCATAGCCGTCCGGGCTCTGCTCCCCGGAACCGCAGGCCGTACCGGCCAGCGGCATCGCCAGCAGCATTGCTACCATCATAATCCATCGTTTCATTCCTTTCTCCTTTTGCTTTTTATTCTCTTTCTC
>CAYSMR010000011.1:0-17524 GCA_964432195.1 uncultured Zetaproteobacteria bacterium
AGCAGCTGACTCTTAATCAGCGGGTCGTAGGTTCGAGCCCTACACGGCCCACCATATAAGACCTTGTTTTATAAGGTGGAATTCAAAAGGAGCCCTTCGGGGCTCCTTTTCTTTTTTGGCCTGGAGCTTACCGCGCTCTGTTTCTGACGGACAGGAGCAGCGTTGTCTGTCAGGCGTATGCGCAACGGTTGTGAACGGGCAGCTGCGCTTCTGTATCGAGGTCAAGGTCGAGGTGTCGTCTGGCCTTGTCGAGATTGTGGAAGATCGCGATGCGGCCGTGCGTGTTGCCGGTGAGCAGGATGAATGTCCGGGTCAGGCCGAAGATCAGTGGGCTGCGTACAACAACAGCGCGTCGGGAGTGCTCCCCCCATGGATCGTCGGGAAGCAGTGCTTTCATCCGGGCATAGTAGTAGTCCGTGGATGTGACGTCGGTCAGGTCGTAGAGGCCGCTGAAGTCCGGCCGGAAGCGGGGGTCCTGTCGCAGTTGCCGGTGGTGCGCCTCAACCTCGCGGCTCGATACGTGCCCCCATGCCCGCAGCAGCACGGCCCTGTGATCTGTATCGATGGCGTATTCAATGGGCATGACGAACCTCCGTAACTGTTTTTGTAGCAGATGCGTGGATAAATGCAAGCGCGGCTGCGCTCGCAAATGCATGCCGGTTTGCTACACTGCGGCGGTATGGATGCGGTCTCTACCGAACTGATCGATAAATTTGTCGCGCTGGCCGACGAGCTGCCCGACGAGCAGCGGCAGCAGCTGCTGAAGCTGGTATCCGGCTGGCGCACCGATGTCCGCCGCGCGCCGCGCGAGAGCTATACCGAGCTGCTCAACTTTACATCCAGCAACGGCACCCATTACGGTCATGCTCGCGATATCAGCGCAACAGGCGTGTTCGTCGCAACGCCGGCGGCGTTTCAGGTCGGGGATTCGGTTAATCTGGTGCTGACCTTTATTTCCGCGCCCAATCCAGTGCGCCTGAGCGGCACCGTGGTGCGCAAGACCGATGAGGGCGTCGGCATCCAGTTCGATCGCGTCAGTCGCAGTCAGCTGACCGAGTTGAATTCGATCGTCGCCAAGCACGCCCTGATTCTGCATCGCAAATAATCGGGTTTCGCCGAAGCCTGCAGCTCCGGCGCTGATGGTCAGCGCGTTCGTTACCAGCTGTCCTTGCGGCGGCGGATATCGGTAAACAGCACCAGTGCGTCATCATCCAGCTGCCGGCTTTCGGCATAGCGACGGCGGAACTGCGCATCCATTGGGCGCAGAAACGGGTTGGTGGCGCGCTCCGTCGCAATGGTCGACGGAATGGTCGGCAGCTGCTGCGCCCGCCGTTGCCGATCGTCCGCGATGCGCCGGGCGAGTACCGGATTGTCGCGATCAAGTGCGGCGGCGAACTCCAGGTTGGCCAGCGTGTATTCATGAGCGCAGTAAACGCGGGTATCGCTGTCCAGGGCGGCGAGTCGCTGCAGGCTGCGCCACATCTGTTCCGGCGCGCCTTCAAACAGCCGGCCGCAACCGGCTCCGAACAGCGTGTCGCCGCAGAACAGCGCACCCCCTGCGACATAGGCGATATGGCCGATCGTGTGCCCTGGCACATCGAGCACCGCGATATCCAGTCCTGCAATCTGCGGCGGCGACTCCTCCGAAACATGGATATCGATGCTGGGGATGCGCGCCGCATCGGCCGCCGAGCCGATAATCAGGCAGGCAAAATCTTTTTTCAGTGCTAGATTGCCATCGGTATGGTCCCAGTGGTGATGGGTGTTGAGGATATGGGTCAGCGGCTTGTCCAGTTTTTTGCAGGCCCGGCGCACCGCTACCGCTTCGGCCGGATCGACGGCAATCAGCGCATCGCTTGTATGCGCTTCGATCAGATAGATATAATTGTCCCGCAGCGCGGGCAGTTGATGGACGATAAAACCGGCATGTTGATAGGACCACATGCCGGCAGTGTAATGGATTCGGGCCTGCGCGCATCTGTTTAGGGAGATGCTGATTAAAGGCATCCTGCCTGTAATCAGCCCGGAAAGGCAAAACCGCGGTTTTGTCTTTTCTTACAAATCAACTACTTACGTGATTGATTTGGCAGGCCGTCCATGGCCTGTGCGGAAGCGCTGACAATCAGCGGTTCCTTAGCTTGCACGCTTGAGAGGGGAGATAAGATGTCACACGGTTCAACCAAAGCGGTGGTCACGGCGATCACGGCCAATGCGATTGTGACGGTGGCCAAGTTTGTCGGTTTTGCATTCTCCGGCTCCAGCGCGCTGCTGGCCGAGGCGGTGCATTCGCTGGCCGATACGGCCAATCAGGGGATGCTCTATCTGGGGCTGCGGCGCTCGGCCCGGCAGGCCGATGAGGAGCACCAGTTCGGTTACGGACAGGAGCGCTATTTCTGGAATCTGATCTCGGCGGTCACGATATTCTTCCTCGGCTGTGTCTATACGATCATGCATGCGGCCGACCAGCTGCGTCACGACCATGCCCCTGAACTGTCGTGGATTCCATTTGTTATTATTGGCATAGCGTTTGTCATGGAGGGGTATTCGTTCTTCGTGGCGATGGCCGAGTTCCGTCAGCAGTATCAGGCGGCGGGGAAGACCTTCCGCACCTATCTGGTCGAGACGCGCGATCCGACCACGCTGGCCGTGCTGATCGAGGATTCGGCAGCGATTCTCGGGCTGGTATTCGCGCTGATCGGCATGACGCTGGCCGCCTATACCGGCTCGGCGATGTTCGACGGCATTGCGGCGATCTGCATCGGCCTGCTGATGGGCGGGCTGGCCTTCTTCCTAGCCTCCACCAATCGCAAATACCTGCTCAATCATGCCAATGAGGAGGTCGATGAAATCGCCGCCCGACTGTGGAAGGCGGATGATCAGGTGCAGCGCGTGCAGCGCATCAACAGCATCGTGCTGTCGCCCGAAGATACGCTGCTGATGGCCGAGCTGGAGCTGCGCGAGGAGGCGATTTTCGCCGATATGACGCAGGAGGAGATCAGCCGGGCGATCCGCTTCATGCACAAACTCGATGACATCCGCGCCTCGCTGGAGGATGCGGTGAGCCGGGTCGCGCCGGAAACCCGGCATATCTTCATCGAGTTCACGGCCCCGAAAGATGAGGCCGGTCGCGCCGGGGATCAGCCCGAAAAACAGCCGGACAAACAGTAGGGTGGTGCGGGGCGGAGAATTGGCTTACCATTACCCTCCGATTTTATGATCGTAAATCTCAAGGAGAGTTATTATGAGTGTATTGGTTGGCAAGCAGGCCCCCGAGTTTACCGCCGCAGCCGTGATGGCGGACGGTTCCATTAACGAGAATTTTTCACTGTCCGACTATAAGGGCAAATATGTCGTGCTGTTCTTCTATCCGCTGGATTTCACCTTCGTCTGTCCGTCCGAGCTGATCGCATTCGATCACCGCATCAAGGAGTTCGAGGAGCGTGGCGTGCAGGTGATCGGTTGTTCGATCGATTCCCAGTTTACCCACGCGGCATGGCGCAATACGCCGGTTGAGAAGGGCGGCATCGGTTCGGTGGCCTATCCGCTGGTGGCCGATGTGAAGCACGAGATCTGCCAGGCCTATGATGTCGAGTTCGCCGATGCCGGCGTCGCGTTCCGCGGCTCCTTCCTGATCGACCGTGACGGCGTGGTGCGTCATCAGGTCGTCAACGATCTGCCGCTGGGGCGCAATATCGATGAGATGCTGCGCATGATCGACGCGCTGCAGTTCACCGAGGAGCATGGCGAAGTCTGCCCGGCCGGCTGGCACAAGGGCGACAAGGGCATGGTACCTGACGCCGATGGCGTGGCCTCCTATCTGGCCAGCGAGGCCGACAAGCTGTAAACGGCTTCGGTCTGTGAAGCATTACGAAAGCGACCCTGCGGGGTCGCTTTTTTTTATGCTCCGGTCCGGGTTGCGGGGCGGCCGGATCTGCTGCATGATCCCTCAATGCTGAACCGATACTATCCGCAGCTGTTGGCGGCGCTGTTCGTGCTGTTCTTTGTCTGGATGGGCATTGCGCCGGTGTCGCGCCAGGTCTGGGGGGCCGAGGTGATTCCGGTCATCGTGGTTTTTATGGGGCTGGCGCTCTCATTCCTCCGTTTCCGGTTCACGAATCTGGCCTACTCGCTGATGGCGTTCTGGCTGTTCTGGCACACGGTCGGCGGCCACTACACGTTTGCCAATGTGCCGTTCCAGTGGATCAGCGATCTGTTCGGTTTCGAGCGCAACCACTTTGACCGGGTCGGCCATTTCGCGGTTGGTGTCTATGCCTACGCGATGGCCGAATGGCTGCTGCGGCGACGCAGTTGCTCGCTGGCGCTGGCGCTCTGCTTCAGTCTGTTTCTGATCATGAGCATTGCCGCGGCCTATGAGATTGTCGAGTGGTGGTATGCCGTGGCCGACGGCAGCAGCGCCGGCATCGAGTTTCTCGGTTCGCAGGGCGATATCTGGGATGCCCAGAAGGATATGCTGGCCGATACGCTGGGGGCGATCGCGGCGTTGCTGCTGTTTCTGCTCGTGCGCCCGGATCTGAAACACGGCGAGGGGATTCAATGAAGAAGATGCTGCACTGTTTTGCGGCGGGTTGCCTGGGTGCGCTGGCCAACAGTCTGGTCGTATGGCAGTTCGGCCAGCTGCATATCACGGCGGCGCTGGATGTGGCGATTGCGCCGGGGCTGGCGCACGCCTGGCTCTATCCGCGCATTGTCTGGGGCGGCATCTGGGGGCTGCTGTTCCTGCTGCCTGTCTGGCAGAGCCGGCCGCTGCTCAAGGGCGCGTTGCTGAGTCTGTTTCCGACGGCTGTGCAGTTGCTGGTGGTTTTTCCGATGCATCACAAGGGCATCGGCGGGCTGGAGCTGGGGCTGCTGACGCCACTGTTCGTGCTGTTCTTCAACTGGGTCTGGGGTGTCGTGACCGCGCTGACGCTGCGTTTCACCCGCTAATGCCGCTTCATCAGAGATGCGAAAATCCGGCTACCGTCCGGGATAGCAATAAATCCGCATCGCTCTAGAGTGCGCCGACGGAGTGGCCCGGATGGTCGCGGCAGGGGCGTTGAGCCGCCTGTCGAGGAAAGTCCGGGCTGCACAGGGCGGAACGCCGGATAACGTCCGGCGGGGGCGACCCCGGGACAGTGCCACAGAAAACAGACCGCCAGCTATCATGGATGATCGCTGGTAAGGGTGAAACGGTGCGGTAAGAGCGCACCGCCCCGGCCGGTAACGGAAGGGGGCACGGTAAACCCCGTTTGCAGCAAGGCCAAATAGGGAAGCATATGGCGCGGCCCGCGTCTGCTTCCGGGTAGGCTGCTCGAGCCTGTCGGTAACGGCAGGCCCAGATGAATGACCATCCACCCGCCGCAGGGCGGGGGACAGAACCCGGCTTACAGGGCCACTCCGTATTTCATCTTACGCATATTGCCGCTAGCGTTGTCGTAGCCGGTAACTGACTGGCGGCAGGAGGTCATGGCTGATATGAATCTGAGTTTTTCGGATGCGGCAAAAGCCAAACAGCTGCGCGAATATTTCAACCGCCACGGGCGGATCTACATCGTTGTCGATGCGACGCGCGACGAGGTGATTGTGCCCGAACACCTGCGCGGCGATCCTGCGCTCAGGCTGGTGCTAAATCTGCGCATGCCGCAGCCGATCCATATCCGCGATGATCGGGTCGATTCCGATTTCTCCTTTTCCGGTCAGATATTCGCCTGCTCGATTCCGATGCACACGATCTGGGCCACCTACCTGCCCGAGGGCGAGATCGAGCAGGGC
Source organism: uncultured Zetaproteobacteria bacterium (assembly GCA_964432195.1). GTDB lineage: Bacteria > Pseudomonadota > Zetaproteobacteria > Mariprofundales > Mariprofundaceae > Mariprofundus. The sequence goes on from CAYSMR010000011.1 coordinate 5,770, forward strand.
ATTATCTGGGACGACAGCGTGCCGGAGATGATCCGGGTGATTGTGCAGGCGGTGCGCAGCAATCTCTCCGAGGATGCCGATGAGACGGCGGAGCAGCCGGATGCGCAGTCGGCCGAACATGACGCAGATGCTGCCCGGCGGCAGAGCCCGACCGACGGCATACCGCTGATTGAGGGTGGCGGCGGATCGAAATCCGGAGATGCGCAGGAGAGTGATGCACAGCCGCGTCGAGGCGCTCATTTGCGGGTCGTCAAATAATGCTCCGTTACCTTGCGCTGCTGTTGGTGCTGCTGGCAGGGTTGCAGCAGTCTGTTGCTGCGCCCGATGCGCGCATGCAGGTGGATCTGGTCGCCGAACAGCAGGGTGTTAGCATCCGCTGGCTGCATTCCCATATCCGCCAGGCTCCCGATCTAGCCCTGCCGCAGCTGTGGCAGCGTATTGTGCCGCTGCAGGCGATGGCGCAGATCCCCGAGCATGTGAAGGCGGTACGTTTCCTGCAGAAGGCCGTGCCGAACGAGCAGGGCGTGACGATCGTATTCAATCAGACGCGCGTGTTCCGGTTTCTGAAGCAGCATCAGATCCCCTATTATGCCGAGCAGTCAGCTGCAGCGGTGCCGGCGCAGCCGGCTGATGCTGTTGCGCCGGAGAACGGTGAGCATGCCGCTCTGCCGTTGCCGGGCTTGCCGGCGGGGCTACCGGAGACATCGGTGCCGACAGTGGGTGCAACGGGGGCGCAAACGGCGCTGCTGACTGTGATCCGTCAGGCATCGCTGCCGGAGCAGGTGCTGTTTGAAGAGGATCTGTTGCATGATCCGCATGTGCTCAGCCTGACGCTGCAGCAGGTCAACCGGGATCGGCAGCAGTATCGGCTGCAGTTGCGCAGCGCCGATGATCAGTGGCTGCGCGCCTGGTTTCGTAGCAGAGGCATGACGCTGACGCCATCGCTTGACGGCTGGGTTGCACAGTAGGCGCGATGGGCATCGACAAGGCGGAAGCGTAATGCAGGACCGGATCCTGAACATCCCGAACATTCTGACGCTGGCGCGGATTGTGATCACGCCGTTTATTGTCTATGCGATTGTCGAGCATCAGCCGGTGCTGGCGCTGATTCTGATGGGCGCAGCCGGCATCACCGATATGCTCGACGGCGCGATCGCCCGCTATTTCGATCAGCGCAGCACGGTTGGTGCGTTTATGGATCCGCTGGCCGATAAGCTGATGCTGATCAGCACGATCGTATCGCTCTATTTCATCGGTCAGGTGCCGCTGTTTCTGTTTCTGGCTGTCGTATTCCGCGATCTGATTATTCTGGTCGGCGCGCTGGCCTACGAGATGGTAACCCACCGTCTCGAGATGCAGCCGACGATTGCCTCCAAGATTACGACATTCTTGCAGATTATGCTGGTACTGACCGTACTGGCGCAGCTGGCCTGGCAGTGGCCGGGCGAAGCGGCGCTACAGGCCGTGATCTGGCTGACCTTCGCGCTGACCTGCATTTCCGGATTGCAGTATATGGTGGTCTGGATGCGTAAGGCTGTTTCTGATGAGGGGCAGTGATTCGGGCTGATGATCAGGGCATTTCAGAACAGGGAGCAGCAGCTGCGGCTGCAGATGGCGTTGCCGCCGCACTATGATTACGGCGCATGGATCCGGCATGCGGGCGTTGAGGAAGCATGCAATCGGCTGGCGTTGTGGAGTCTGCATGGCGGTCGGGTCTGGCTGAGTTCGGCACAGGCGGCTGGCAAGAGCCATCTGTTGCGCACCTTTGTGACGGATCAGGCCGGCATCGGCATGCTGGACTGTTCCGCGCAGATGGAGGCGGATGGCACCTCCAGCGGGGAGCTGACACAGCAGTGGATGGAGTCGATCGGCGGATGCAGTCGTTGGATGGTGGATATGCCGGCCGGATGTATGCCGCAGGCAGTTGCGCATGCGCTGTTTCATCTGCTGGAGCGGGCCCGCGATCTGGGGCTGCCAGTGGTGATTGCCTGGCGCGGCAACCCGGACGAACTGCCGCCGGAACTCTCTTCGCGGCTGTTGGCGATGGAGCGGATCGAGATGGCCGCTCCGGCCGATGATGAGGTGCTGCTGCAGGTGCTGCGCGCCGGCGCCGGCCGGATACAGTGGGATATTCGCGAACAGGTGTTGCAGGCGATGTTGACCTATCTGCCGAGACAGCTGGATGTGCTGGTCGCGGCGCTGCATGCGCTGGAGGCGCTGTCATTCGAGCAGAAACACAAACCGGGGCCGGCCTGGGTGAAACAGCAGCTGATGCGCCTGGCTGACTCGCTGGCCTGATCTATTCCGCGAGCCACGCATCCAGCGCCGCTAGGGCGCGCTCGGAGACAGCGCGACGGCGTTCGGCGCGCGAGAAGCGGCGTTTGCCTTCGCGCTTCTTGCCTGGCGGCAGCAGGCCGAAATTGATATTCATCGGCTGAAAGTCCTCGACGCGCGCCTGCGAAATATGGCCGAGCAGCGCCCCGTGCGCGGTGATCTCCGGCGGCACTTCCGGCTCGTCGCCGCGCGCCATTGCGGCCAGAAAACGGCCGGCCATCAATCCCATCGCCGCCGATTCGACATAGCCCTCGACGCCGGTGATCTGGCCGGCAAACAGGATGCGCGGCTCGGACTTCAGTCGCAGCGTGCCGTCGAGTAGTGCGGGCGATTTGATGAATGTGTTGCGGTGCAGCGATCCCAGTCGGAAAAACTCCGCCTCCTCGAGGCCGGGAATCATCCGGAAGACGCGCTGCTGCTCGCCGTAGGTCATTTTGGTCTGGAAGCCGACCATGTTCAGCAGCGAGCCCATGCGGTTGTCGCGGCGCAGCTGTACGACAGCGTAAGCCTTCTCGCCGCTGACCGGATGATCCAGCCCGACAGGCTTCATCGGTCCGAAGCGGGGGGTATCCTCGCCGCGTTCGGCCATCTCCTCGATCGGCATGCAGCCCTCGAAGAACGGGATATCCTCGAAATCCTTGAATGCGACCTTGTCGGCATGCACCAGTTCGTGGATGAATGCCTTGTACTGCTCGGCGTTCATCGGGCAGTTCAGATAGTCGCCAGCCTCGCCCGCTTCGACGTTTTTGTCGTAGCGGTTCTTCCAGTAGCAGATATCCATATTGATCGATTCGGCATCGATCACCGGCGCGATCGCATCGAAGAAGCAGAGCCGATCCTCGCCGGTCAGCCGCTGTATCTGTTCGTAGAGCGCATCGGAGGTCAGCGGGCCGGAGGCGATCAGCAGCAGCCCGTCGGACGGAATGGCGGTGACTTCGCCCTCGATAAACTTGATCAGCGGCTCCTGTCGCAGTTGCGTGGTGACCAGATCGGCGAACTGCTCGCGGTCCACGGCCAGCGCCGTACCGGCCGGGATGCGGGCTCGGTCGCCGCAGGCCATGATTAGCGAATCCATGCGCCGCATCTCCTCATGCAGTAGCCCTACGGCATTCTCGAGATGATCGGCCCGGAATGTGTTGGAGCAGACCAGTTCGGCGCATTTGGCCGTTTTGTGCGCCGGCGTCATCGTACCCGGCCGCATTTCGTGCAGGCGCACCGGCACGCCGCGTCGGGCTAGCTGCCAGGCCGCTTCGGAGCCGGCGAGCCCCGCGCCGATAATCGTTACAGGTTGCAAATCACTCATGGCCGCAGGCTATCCTTCAATCAGGCTGTATAACAGGTTGATCTCTTCCGCCCAGATCGTGTCGTCGATCGTCTCCAGCACCATCGGGATATCATCGAAACGGGGGCTGTTCATGATATAGCGGAACACCTCCAGTCCGAGCTCGCCCTGCGTCAGCGAGTGGTGGCGGTCCACGCGCGATGCGAATTTGGCTTTCGAACCGTTGATATGCATGCCGCGCAGATATTCGAAACCGACAACGGCGTCGAATTCGCCGAATGTCTGCTCGCAGTCGGCCTGCGTACGCAGGTCATAGCCGGCCGTGAACGTGTGGCAGGTGTCGAGGCAGACGCCGACGCGGGATTTGTCGTCCACGGCCTCGATGATCGCGGCCAGATGCTCGAAGCGGAAGCCGAGATTGCTGCCCTGTCCGCTGGTGTTTTCGATGACCGCGATCACCCCACTCGTCCCGGCTAGCGCCAGATTGATCGATTCGGCAATGCGTTGCAGGCAGTCGGCCTCATCGATCTTCTTCAGGTGAGAGCCGGGGTGGAAGTTCAGCAATTTCAGCCCCAGCTGTTCGCAGCGCTGCATCTCGTCGAGGAACGCCGCGCGCGACTTCTCCAGCCCGGCCGTGTCCGGGTGGCCCAGATTGATCAGGTAGCTGTCGTGCGGCAATACGTGCTCGGGCCGGATGCCGGCCAGTTCGAGATTGGCCCTGAATGCGGCGATGCTCTGCTCGCTCAGCGGCTTGGCATTCCACTGGCGCTGGTTCTTGGTAAACAGCGCAAAGGCCCGCGCCCCGATCTCCTTCGCCCTGAGCGGCGCGTTCTCGACGCCGCCGGCCGCGCTGACATGCGCTCCGATATATTTCATGCTCTGCCTCCGAATGAATCGCCCGGCACTCTAGCGTCTGCTTCGCCGCTTCATAGCGCCGGCGCGCAGGATTACGGATCTCCCGGCAGTACGCTGTGGCGGTAGCGATCGAGCATTGTCTCATTGCCGCTCAGGCCGCCGCTGTGAACATAGAGGATCGGGCCGTCGATGGTATCGAGATGCTGCAGCAGCGCGTGCCACATCAGCGCGCCATAGATCAGGTCGAATGCGATGCCGGCGCTGTTCAGCTCCTGATGGATTGCCAGCAGCGCTGGATCGGGACGGGCGAAGCGAAATGGCCGCGCAGGCGTCAGTATGCGCAGATTGTCGGGGATGGGGCCGAGCCGGCGCATCTGCTGTATCAGATAGGCATGATCGCCGACCACGGCCGTCGTCAGTACGCGCGCGGCCGGCAGTGCGGCGGCCAGATAGCAGGCGGTTGTGCCGGTGCCGGACGGCGTGACGACATGCAGCGCATCCATGTCGTGCCGCTGCTGCCAGCGCCGGATCTCGTCGGCCAGCCGCCCGATGCCGGCGCGGGCGATCGGATCCGCGCCGCCCTGCGGCACCAGCAGCGTCGCCTGTTCCTGCTCTGTGAGTTGCGCGCGTTGCTGCGCAAACAGGGCGGCAACGGCCTGATCGTATTGATCATGGGCGACTTCGCGCAGCTGCATGCCGAGCTCCCGCGCCTGTTTCAGATTACCGGTCGGATGCTGCCGCAGTCGCTCGGGCAGGGTTTTGACCGTGTAATGGAATTGCCACCCCTTGCGCCGGCAGAGCGCGGCCAGCGCCAGCATCGCATTCGATTGCGCGCCGCCGTATGAGCGCAGCGCGCGGTAGCGCCCGGCCGGGGTCCGGATCAGGCTGTGGAGCTTGCGGAACTTGTTGCCCGAGAGCAGCGGGTCGACCAGATCGTCGCGTTTGACGAAAAATCGGCGTCCCCGCAGCTGCAGGGTATCAACGCGGGAATCTGTATCGGTCGTCATCTGGCCTCCCGGGCGCGCGCCGCTTGCGAATGCGCGGCGGCAATCTAGCGTTTCGGCCATGAATGAATCCACTGACAATCCACTACTGACGACGACAGGCGCGGATCTGCCGCCATTTGGCGATATCCGGCCGGAGCATGCGCTGCCGGCGCTGGAGCAGGTGCTGGCCGAGGCGCGCCGTACCGTTGCCGGACTGACGGCGCTGGAGGATCCGACATGGGATACGCTGATGTCGCCGCTGGAGGCGATCGACGAGCGGCTGTCGCGCATCTGGGGGCCGGTCTCGCATCTGAATGCGGTCTGCGATTCGGAGGAGCTTCGGCCGGTTTATCAGCAGGGCGTGGCGCTGATGGCCGAGTGGGGTTCGGAGCTGGCCCAGAACGAAGCGCTCTATGCGGCGATGAAGCAGCTGCGGGCGCGCGATGATTTCGGCGCGCTGAGCATCGAGCGGCAGCAGGTGGTCGAGCATGCGCTGCGCGATTTCCGGCTCTCCGGCGCCGAATTGACGGGCGAGGCGAAGGCGCGTTTCAAGGCGATCAAGATGCGCATGTCGGAGCTGGCGACGACATTCGAGCAGCACCTGCTCGATGCAACGCGCCGTTTCGACCTGCTGCTGAGCGATGAGGCCGATCTGGCCGGGTTGCCGGAGTCGGTGCGCGATGCGGCGCGGCAGCGCGCCCGCAACGACGGCAAGCAGGGGTGGCTGTTCACGCTCGATGCCCCCTCCTATATCCCGTTCATGCAGTATGCCGAGCAGCGCGGGCTGCGCGAGCAGATGTACAGGGCCTATGTCACGCGCGCCTCGGACGGCGAGCTGGACAATGCGCCAGTGATCGATGAGCTGCTGGCGCTGCGCGCCGAGGCGGCCGAACTGCTCGGTTTCGAGCATTACGCCGCCAGTTCGCTGGCGACCAAGATGGCTGCCAGCGTCGATGAAGTCACCGCATTCCTGCGTCAGCTGGGCGATCGCGCCAGAGCGCCGGCGGAGGCCGAGCTGGCCGAGTTGCGCGCCTTTGCCGCCTCCGAGCTGGATCTGCCCGAGCTTGCGGCCTGGGATGTGCCGTTCGCCTCCGAGCGGCTGCGCCAGCAGACCTATGCGATCTCGCAGGAGGAGCTGAAGCCGTGGTTCCCGGAGCAGGCCGTGATCAGCGGCATGTTCGCGCTCGTGGAGCGGCTCTACGGCATCACGATCCGTGAGAATCACGATGCGCCGGTCTGGCATGAAACAGTTCGCTTCTTCGAGCTGTTCGATCAGGGCGGCGAACAGATCGCGGCCTTCTATCTTGATCCCTATGCGCGGCCGAACAAGCGCGGCGGCGCGTGGATGGATGAGTGCATTGTGCGCTGGATCCGGCCGGACGGCTCGCTACAGCGGCCGGTGGCCTATCTGGTCTGCAATTTCGATGCGCCGGTCGGCGAGCGGCCGGCCCTGTGGACGCATGACGAGGTGACGACGCTGTTTCACGAGTTTGGTCACGGGCTGAACCATATGCTGACGCGCGCCGCCGAACTGGGCGTTTCGGGCATTCGCGGCGTGCCGTGGGATGCGGTCGAGTTGCCGAGCCAGCTGATGGAAAACTTCTGCTGGGAGCGGGCCGTCGTCGATATGTTCGCCCGCCACTACGAGAGCGGCGAGCCGTTGCCGGAGGCACTGTTCGGAAAGATGCGGGCGGCGAAAAACTTCCAGTCGGCGATGCAGATGCTGCGTCAGATCGAGTTCTCGCTGTTCGATATGCTGCTGCACAGCGAATACCGGCCGGGAGGCGGGCAGAGCGTGCAGGATCTGCTGGACCGGGTGCGCGACGAGGTCGCCGTGCTCAGGCCGCCGGCCTTCAACCGCTTCCAGAACAGCTTTTCGCATATCTTCGCCGGCGGCTATGCGGCCGGTTACTACTCGTACAAATGGGCCGAGGTGCTGTCGGCCGATGTCTATGCGGCATTCGAGGAGGAGGGCGTGCTCAATGCGGAGACGGCGTGGCGTTTCCGCGACGAGATTCTCAGCATCGGCGGCAGCCGTGATATTATGGAGGCGTTCGTCGCCTTCCGGGGACGCAAGCCGTCGGTCGATCCGCTGCTGCACCATGCGGGCCTGCTGGACAAGGGAGAGAGCTGATGAACCATGTCACCATTACCGATATCAAAATGCCGTTTTTCTCGATGGTCGTATTCATGGTCAAGCTGGCGATCGCGTCTATTCCGGCATTTATCATTCTGTCGGTAATCGGCTCGATCACCTTCGCGCTGCTCGGCATGATCGGCGCAGGCTTCGCGCCGCAGCAGTTCTGAACCTGCCCTGCAGGGGCTTATACCCAGCCGGACGGACGGGGCAGCAGGTAGAAGCCGGCGCCGACGGCCAGATAGAGCAGCAGATAGCCTAGCCAGGATGAGCGGGTAAACAGGGTTAAGGCGCTGCCGAATGACTTTTTCAGCGTGCTGCCCATGAAGTTGACGCTGTAGATCTCGTCGAGTAGCAGATGCAGCAGATAGCCGCCGCTGACAAAGCCGGCCGCCAGCCAGGCGAAGCCCAGCTTCCAGTGCAGCAGATGGATGCCGATCGATATGGTGGCGAGCCCGAACAACAAGGCGGCCGGCAGCGAATGGAACAGGCCGCGGTGTTCGGTGATGCTGGCAAACAGGGCATAGACGATATAACGCACGCCGATTGTGGCCAGCAGCGCGATGGCGAGCAGCAGGGACAGCGAGTAGCGCCCCTCCAGTGTGAACAGCGTGCCGGCTGCAACCGCAAAACCGAGCAGCGTGAATACCATCCGGGTCGGCACCGAGTGATCGGAATCGATATCGGGCAGAATGCCGGCCAGCGTGCCGAGCGCGATCAGCAGCAGGCCGTGGTCGTGATCGACGATGCCGGTCTGCACGCAGACGGCCGAGGCGGCAATTGCGCCGCCGGCTGCGACGCTCAGGTGGGTCTGAAAATTCGCCATCCCGCCTCCTTTTGTTGGGGTTGTTTTAATCCGTGCCGGACCGTATAGGGCGTCTGAGCCTATCGCCGGGCGCGATCACGGCTGTGAGCCGGATCACAGCCGGACCGCTTCAGATCAGCGGTTCAGCTCAGGATGTCGCGCGCGGCCTGACAATCTTTGGCAATTTGGGCGGCCAGATCGTCGTGGCCGGTGAAGGTGCGGTCCTCGCGGATACGCTGAACGAATGTGACACTCAGCCACTGATCATAGAGATCGGGCGAATCGTCCATCAGGTGCGTTTCCAGAAGCAGCGTGCGGCCGTTGAATGTCGGCCGATAGCCGAGATAGGCCGCGCCGTTCCACCACTGCGTTTCGGTTTCAGCGCGCACCGCATAGATGCCGACCGGCGGGTGCGCCAGATCGGCGATATCGATATTGGCGGTTGGGAAATTCATCTGACGGCCGCGCTTGTCGCCGTGCAGCACCGTGCCGGCAATCGCGTAGTCACGTCCGAGCAGCGTGCGAACCAGCGCGAAATCGCCGGCCTCGACAGCTGAGCGGATGCGCGAAGACGAAACGACCGCGCCGAGCATCTCGAAGGCGGCCGCTTCGGTTACCGTGAATTCCATCGCATCGCCGAGCCGGCGCAGGTCATCGACATGGCCCTGTCGATCATGGCCGAACGCGAAATCGTAACCGACATGGATATGCCGGAACCGGAACGTATCGTAAAGCCGGCGAGAGAATTTGTCGGCTGACCAGCCGGCCAGCTCCAGGTTGAACTCCAGCAGCAGGACGATATCGACACCGGCGGCTTCCAGATACTGCATCTTCTCATGCACATGGCAGAGCCGGCGCGGCGCTTCTTCGGGAAACAGCACGGCGCGCGGGTGCGGTTCGAAGGTGACGACTATCGTCGGGCCGTCGACCGCCTGGGCATGCCCGCGCGTTTCGGCTAGCACCTGTTCATGGCCCATGTGCACGCCGTCGAAATTGCCGACCGTGATCGCGCCGCCGGTCAGTTCCGGGATATCTGCAGCTTCCTGCCATGAGTGAACGATTCGCATCCGCCGAGTCTAGCGCGTATCTGGCAGGTGTTCATCCATGGGGGCTACGAGTTGTAAATGCCGACATGAATGTCGAGGCCATTTTAACTGTTGACAGCGTGTTGGCGAGCCCTATAGTTCGGCACCCCTGACGCGGGGTGGAGCAGTGGTAGCTCGTCGGGCTCATAACCCGAAGGTCGTCAGTTCAAATCTGGCCCCCGCAACCAAACATGAAGCCAGCAAGTCCATATATAACAAGGGCTTGCTGGCTTTTTCTTTTTATATCTAAAATTAATTACCTCGACTTTGGGGGAGATTTGGGGGAGAAACTTTCCACAAGTCCACTTTTTGCAGCCTCACGACATGGCTGAAAAAGTTGGAATCTCATTCCCACTTTTTCTGTCCATACAGTGACGGCAATAAAGTGGAGTTGTACCCTCCTTCATATCACGTTTAAAATCTGGAAGGAGGGGCTGATGATATCTCCCCATACTCAACATCAATTTCTCTCTGTGGCAGGAAAGCCTCTCCTTCAGTTCATAAACATCCTCATCTCGTTCCTCATCAACAAGTCCCATCGCCTTCCGAGTAAACTGAATACGCACATTCCTCTTCATCTCCGGCTTAGTAACAGAGAAGCCTGATTTTGTTGTTCGTGCAATCTCGAACCCTTCCTCTTCGATTACTGGCTTAAGTTCCTGCAACAACTCATGTGCTGTCATTTCACCATCAGCACCATCGAACACATATCTCCCTGAATCATTGAGGAGCCACAGCAAATTCTTAATATCCTCACTGACATGCTTCGCAGACAGGCGAAACAACGTGCCTGCCTTCGTTGGCGCATCAAGCCCATACAATAGATTCTGAACGTCTTTCCAAGCATTAAATCGCCCTGTATCACCCCTGACTTTAACGAACGGCTGATAAATCTTTCCCGTCGCCAAATCATACCTCGCTGTCACAACATGGAAGTGGTCACCATGACTAACAGCCACGAAGGGCATCCTTCGCTTATCACATAACCCTGCTGCAAGCTCATCGATGTACGAATCCAGAATCTCGAGGCGTTGGGCTTCTGTTGTTCGTTCCATATCTGAATCTGAGAAGGATAAGACAGAATGGGTGTACGGATTCTTGCTGGGGATATCGAGTGACATGAGAGATAACAGTTCTGGCATTGTGCCTGCAACTTGTTGGACGACTGGGCGGGGTTTGCCGTCGGCATCATCAGGCTGGAAAACGTAGGCGAGAACAGCGTCAATGCTGGTTCCTGCCCTACGGGTTGGGATGAATTTAACCAACATTATCTACTCATGTACTTCGATTTCATTTCTTTGATGGCTGCATGAAAAACTTGCATTGTTAATTCGAAATGTTCACACATTTTTTCGATATCCTTGTGAACAAGAAGTTCATCATTTGCACTATCAAGTGAACTGAAGAAGTAACTCAGTTCACGTAGCCCAATACCTACATCAATCATGGCCTGATTCATTTCCGGACCGAAATTAACCCTGTGCATTACTTGTACAGTGCCATCTTTAGCCAAGCTTTTTGCTTTGATGAGTTCCTTTGGAGTGATGTCAAACGCCCTTGCCTCTTCGGCTATCTGCTCAACCTCCCTTTGATTGAAATATATGCTTTCGCTTTTTCCAGCTCTTTTCTGTTCCATCTCTTTTACTCCGTTACAATAAAATTACACATGTCATATCTACATGCTTCTATAGATTATACCGGAATTGAAAAATAAAAACAACCATAACCCATTGTTTTTATTGAATATATTGACTTTTACTTTTTAATTTCTATATTGAATAAGCATTCCCAACGCCGTGATGCAATGGATAGGCGGACCTTCTAAGGACCTTGGCGAGAAGGAAGGTGCAGGCAAGTTTGCGGCTGTTGGTTCTACTGGAGCCAACAAGCTGGAAAACGCTGGTTCAAACGCTGCGCTTAGGGATGCCAATAAATCAGGTAAAGGTAAGGGTAAAGGTGGTGGTGATGAAACTACAGACGCTAAGCTCGATGAAATTATCAATAAGCTTGATGGGGGCGATGGAAACAGTACCCCAGCGAGTAAGAATCAAAATGGGCCGAATGGGGGCGGCTATTAAATACAATTTATTTTAAATTTGAAAAACAATAAAAAAGGAGCCAAAGGCTCCTTTTTTATTATGCTTAATATATTATCGGACCCAGACTTTTGTTAAAGGGTCTGGATTTACCGCAACCTCAGACGCAGTATTATATAGTTCCTCATCATTCTCATGAAATTCCAATTTCATCGGAGGAATAGACTCAGGGATT
>CAYSMR010000012.1:0-16266 GCA_964432195.1 uncultured Zetaproteobacteria bacterium
GGCACTTGCCAAGCTCGATCATTTGCGCAGAATAGGTGTATCCAAAATGGGGGTTATCTATGAATATCAAACGATCACGTTCCGGCCTTGCGGTTGCGGCCATGGCGCTGGCCCTGATTTCCTGTTCCGAATCAAAACCGGAGGCGCATGTATCGTTTTTGCAGCCGGTGGACGGAGCGACGGTCGGGCGCACATTCAAGGTGGTGATGGCTGTCGATGGGATGAAGATACATAAAGCCGGCGAAATCGTTCCGGGCACTGGCCACTTCCATCTGATTATCGATCAGGGCGAGGGCTCCTACATCCCGATGCAGGCGCTGATCGTCAAGGATCGCCATCACCTGCACTTCGACAAGGGTGAGACCGAAACAACGCTGCACCTGCTGCCGGGCAAACATACGCTGACGCTACAGTTCGGCAACGGCCACCACAAATCCTACGGCCGGGCACTGAGCCAGACGATCAACATCACGGTCAAGTAAACCCACTACATAAAACCCAAAAAGGGAAGGCGCAATGCCTTCCCTTTTTGGGTTTCTGCAATGTCCGAAGCTTAACGCTTGGAGAACTGCGGCGCACGACGGGCCTTCTTCAGACCTGCCTTCTTGCGCTCAACCTTACGGGCGTCGCGGGTCAGGAAGCCGGCAGCCTTCAGCGCCGGGCGCAGACCGGCGTCATAGGCCAGCAGCGCACGCGCCAGACCGTGGCGCACAGCGCCGGCCTGACCGGAGATGCCGCCGCCGGAAACATTAACGCGCACATCGATACGGCCGGAGAGCTGGGTCTCGCTCAGCGGCAACAGCGCCTGCTGACGGATAATCTCAACCGGAAAATAATTTTCCACTTCGCGACCATTGATCATGATGCGGCCCTGACCGGACTGGATCATGACGCGAGCCACACTGCGTTTGCGGCGACCTGTGCCGCGATAAACTGTTTCTGCCATCGTAGTATCCCTTAATTCAGTTTCATTGCTTCAGGCTGCTGCGCCGCGTGCGGATGCTCACCGCCGGCATAAACCTTCAGCTTTTTCAGCATGGAGCGACCCAGCGGACCTTTCGGCATCATGCCCTTGACGGCGGCTTCGATGATGCGCTCCGGATGTTTCTCACGCTGCTTCTCCAGCGTAATGCTCTTCAGTCCGCCGGCAAAACGGGTGTGGTGATAGTAAACCTTGTCACTCTCCTTGCTGCCGGTTACGCGAATCTTATCGGCGTTGATCACGATGACGTGATCGCCGCAATCCGCGTGCGGGGTGTACTCGGGGCGATGCTTGCCGCGCAATACAGTGGCAATCTGGGTGGCCAGGCGACCCAGCACAAGATCACTGGCATCGACAACAAACCATTTACGTTCAATATCGCCGGGGCGAACAGTCCAGGTAGACATAACTACTCCATATTTGCAGTGGTTCTGGCCTCACCCAACAGAGGGGGGTTTGCCTTGCAAGGGCGGCGCATTATAGGAGGGGGCGGAGGCTTGTCAATGATGATGTTGCCTGTTTTTACCACAGTCCATATCTGCGACAGGCCTGCCCCGATGCGCCGGGTCTGGCCGAATATTTGCTCGCACCCCAGGCCTGCGCGCAATCCGGACCAAAAGAAGGAGCACGATGGACGCAAAGGATCTCGCATCAGCCATGCAACATCAGGCAAAACTCACCGGAGCGCGCAGGCCGCTGAACTCGTTCCTGTTCGACACCCGCAGCCGGCGCGACAAGCTGACCAATATGATCATGCTGGCGATCATCATGCTCGCCGTTGCCATCTCGGTGATCGGCACGGTCGACGAGATCCGGGCGCAATGGGGTGTGCAGATCGACGCACTCGAATTCTGGATTCTGGTTGTCTTCGCAATCGAGTATGTCTGCCGGGTCTATTCGGCATGTAATCGCTTTCAACGGCGTCATCGATCTGGTCACCGTACTGCCGCTGTTTCTGGTCGGTGACTCGTTTGTGCTGGTACGACTGCTGCGGCTGGCGCGGGTGACCCGGGCCTCCATTTCGTTTCCTGTCGTGCGTACACTGTTCGTCTCGCTGAAGGCGTCAGTGAAACTGCTGATGGGCGTACTCGGCACCGTCGGCCTGATCTCGGTACTGGTCGGCAACTCTATCTATATCCCCGAACCACAAACCTTTGCCGATGCGTTCGAGGGCACATGGTGGTCGCTGGTAACGATGAGCACGGTCGGCTACGGCGACTTCGTACCGAAAACCGCAATCGGCAAGACGCTGGCCGCCGGCCTGATCATGTCCGGGATCTGCATGTTCGCGATGGTCACGGCGGTCGTTTCTATCAAGGTCGGGCGCATGGTCAACCATATGCAGCGCTGCATGGCCTGCCATCGCGGCCTGTCGCCGGACTACGCATTCTGCCCTCACTATGCCTCACCACAGGCCCGTAGCGAGGCCGCGCCGCCGGCGAATGAGGATGCCTGAACACCCCGTCAGCCTCGCGAACGGCACAGCTGCTTTCTAGGCGCGACCTGTTTCGCTAGTATCGCGGCCTTTCACGATACGGCGCTTGGAGGTAGATACTGGCATGGACAATCAACTGCTTGGAGAAGGTCTGACATTCGATGATGTGCTGCTGGTGCCGCAGGCCAGCAATGTCATGCCGCGAGGGGTTGACACCTCGGCGCAATTGACCAAAACAATACGACTGAACATCCCGGTGATCTCCGCGGCGATGGACACGGTGACCGAATCCGGTACCGCGATCGCGCTGGCCCAGGAGGGCGGCATCGGCGTGATCCACAAGAACCTGTCGCCGACCCAGCAGGCCGCCGAAGTGCGCCGGGTCAAGCGCTACGAAGCCGGCGTCGTGCAGGAGCCGCTGACCGTGTCGCCGGAAACCACGCTGGAAGAGGTCTCCCGTCTGGCCGCCGAGCACGGCTTTTCCGGATTCCCGGTGCTCGACAGCGACGGCAAGGTGTGCGGTATTGTCACCAACCGCGATATCCGCTTCGAACGCGATCCGAACAAGCAGGTTGCCGCGATGATGACGCCGAAGGAGCGGCTGGTGACCGTACATCACGGTGTCGATCTCGATGCCTGCAAACATCTGTTCCGCGAACACCGCATCGAGAAACTGCCTGTTGTCGATGACGACGGCCGCCTCAGCGGCATGATCACCGTGCGCGATATCGAAAAATCGAAGGCCTTCCCGAACGCCGTACGCGACGATCTGGGGCGCCTGCTGGCCGCCGCCGCGATCGGCGTCGGCGCTGCCGAGCTGCAGCGCTTCGAGGCGCTGCATGCGGCCGGTGTCGATGCGGTGATTGTCGATACCGCGCATGGCCATTCGCAGGCCGTGATCAATCAGGTGCGCGAGATCAAGCAGCAGTACGGCGACAAAATTCAGGTCGTCGGCGGCAATATCGCGACGGCCGAGGCGGTGCGCGATCTGGCCGATGCCGGCGCGGACGCGGTCAAGGTCGGCATCGGCCCGGGCTCGATCTGCACGACCCGCATTGTCGCCGGCGTCGGCGTCCCACAACTCACGGCCGTCATGCAGTGCGCCGCGGCCGGCCGCGATGCCGGCGTGCCGGTGATTGCCGACGGCGGCATCAAGTTCTCCGGCGATTTCGCCAAGGCGATTGCCGCCGGCGCATCGACCTGCATGTTCGGCTCGATGTTCGCCGGCACCGAAGAGGCGCCCGGCGCCAAAATCCTCTATCAGGGACGCACCTACAAGGCTTACCGCGGTATGGGCTCGATCGGCGCGATGCAGCAGGGCAGCAAGGATCGCTACTTCCAGGGCGATGTAGATGAGGCGATGAAGCTCGTACCGGAAGGGATCGAGGGGCGCGTCGCCTACAAGGGGGCGGTCGGCGATATCTTGCATCAGCTGGTCGGTGGCCTGCGCGCGGCGATGGGCTATACCGGCGCGGCCAGCATCGATGCGATGCATCAGCGTGCGAAATTCGTGCGCATCACCGGCGCGGGCCTGCGCGAATCGCATGTGCACGATGTCACGATCACCGAAGAGGCGCCCAACTACCGGCTGGAGTCGTGATTAAACGATGCCGCTTCGGGCTTCTGCCCTGAACGCCGGATGACGCGCGTCGTTTTCATCTGACTCGCGAACGCCGCCTATCCACAGGTGGAACGGCCGCGACAATAACGCCACCGCAATGGACCGAGGAACAACATGGACAAAATACTCATTCTTGATTTCGGATCGCAATACACGCAGCTGATCGCCCGCCGCGTGCGCGAGGCGCAAGTTTACTCCGAACTACACCCGTGGGACATAGATGCAGCGGCGATCCGCGCGCTCGCGCCGTCCGGCATTATCCTCTCCGGCGGCCCGAACTCGGTCTTCGGCGATGAGACGCCGCGCGCGCCGCAGGTCGTCTTCGAGCTCGGCGTGCCGGTGCTCGGCATCTGCTACGGCATGCAGACGATGGCCGCCCAGCTCGGCGGCGCCGTCGAGAGCGGCCAAGTGCGCGAATTCGGCTATGCCGAGATCCTGACCTCCGGCAATTCGCCGCTGCTGCGCGGCATCGAGGACAAGGAGAACGGCGTGCTCGATGTCTGGATGAGCCACGGCGACAAGGTGACCGCGCTGCCGGACGGCTTCCATGTGATATGCAGCAACGATGCGACGCCGATCGCCGGCATGGCCGACGAGAGCCGCCGCTTCTACGGCCTGCAGTTCCACCCGGAGGTGACCCATACCCGGCAGGGCACGGCGACCCTCTCCCGCTTCGTGCATGATATCTGCGGCTGCGGCCGCGACTGGACGATGCCGAACTATATCGACGAGGCAGTGGCGCGGATCCGTGAACAGGTCGGCGACGAAGAGGTGATTCTCGGCCTCTCCGGCGGCGTCGATTCATCGGTCGCCGCAGCGCTGCTGCAGCGCGCCATCGGCGATCAGCTGACCTGCATCTTTGTCGATAACGGCCTACTGCGCCTGAACGAGAGTGAACAGGTGATGCAGACCTTCGCCGACAATCTCGGCGTGCGCGTCGATCATGTCGACGCCTCCGAAGTCTTCCTGCGCGAACTGGCCGGCGTCTCCGATCCGGAGGCCAAGCGCAAAATCATCGGCCGCGAATTCGTGCACGTATTCCAGGCCGAAGCCGAGAAGATGCCCAATGCGCGCTGGCTGGCGCAGGGCACGATCTATCCGGACGTCATCGAGTCGGCCGGCTCGAAAACCGGCAAGGCGCATACGATCAAGAGCCACCACAATGTCGGCGGCCTGCCCGACACGCTGCATCTGAAGCTGCTGGAGCCGCTGCGCGACCTGTTCAAGGACGAGGTGCGCGAACTCGGCGTCGCCCTCGGCCTGCCGCGCGAGATAGTCTACCGCCATCCGTTCCCGGGGCCGGGGCTGGGCGTGCGCATCCTCGGCGAGGTCAAAAAGGAGTATGCTGATCTGCTGCGCCGCGCCGATGCGATCTTCATCGAAGAGCTGGTCGCCTCCGGCTGGTATGAAAAGACATCGCAGGCCTTTGTCGTATTCCTGCCGGTTCGCTCGGTCGGCGTCATGGGCGACGGCCGCACCTATGAGTGGGTCGTCGCGCTGCGCGCCGTGCAGACGCAGGATTTCATGACTGCCCACTGGGCTGAGCTCCCGCATGCGCTGCTGGCCAAGGTCTCCAACCGTATTATCAACGAGGTGCGCGGCATCAACCGCGTCGTCTACGATGTCTCCGGCAAGCCGCCGGCAACGATCGAGTGGGAGTAGCTCGCCATCAGCAAATCGGCTGCTATACTCGCAGTTGAACCAATTCACCGGGAGAACAATATGCGCACAAGAACAACCACGATTATCGCAGCGGTCGCTCTGAGCATGCTGGCAGCCTGCTCACAGCAGGGTGACAAGGACGAGGCGAAACAGCCGGCTCAGGCCGCTCTGCAGCTGCAGAGCAAGCAGGCCAAACTCGGCTATGCGATCGGCATGGATATCGGTATGTCGCTGAAATCGCTGAACGCCGATCTCGACCGCGCCGCGCTGCTGGCCGCGATCAATGACCGTCTCGACGGCGGCAAGCTGAAGCTCACTGAAGAAGAGGCCGACAAGGTCAAACAGGCATTCTTCAAGCAGCAGGCCGAGAAGCGCGCCGCCGAGCAGAAAGCGGCCGCCGAAAAGAACAAGAGCGAAGGCGCAGCCTTCCTGGCCGAGAACGGCAAGAAGAAGGGCGTAACGACAACCAAGAGCGGCCTGCAGTATGAAGTACTCAAGCAGGGCGACGGCGCCAAGCCGAAGGCGACCGACAAGGTAACGGTAAACTACCGCGGCACACTGATCGACGGCACCGAGTTCGATTCATCCTACAAACGCGGCCAGCCGGTTGCGTTCCCGCTCAACGGCGTCATCAAGGGGTGGACCGAGGGGCTGCAGCTGATGAATGTCGGCTCCAAGTATCGTTTCGTGCTACCTGCCGATCTGGCCTACGGTTCGCGCGGCGCCGGTCCGAAGATCGGCCCGGACAGCGTGCTGGTGTTTGAAGTCGAACTGCTCGGCATCGGCGAGCCGAAGCCCGCAGACAAAGCCAAATAACCTCCGGCAGCAGCGATAAGCTGCAATAAATCAGCCCTCCGCCTGCCACACAGACGGAGGGCTTTTTACTGCCCGGCCATTCACACTATCCCCGGCACACCTTCCGTCTGGCGCGATCACTCGCTGCAGATCGCTGCGATCACCTCCAGCTCGGCCAGCGCCGCATCAAAGTCATAAGCCGAGATCTGCTGCTTCAGCGCAGCCAGCCGCACATCGACGCCGACCTGCGCCAGCGCGGCCGCCAGCTCAGGCATCAGATCGACCGCATCGCCGTTGTAATCGGCCAGCAGCGCGCGCATGCGGCTGATAACGTCGCAGGAATCGACATCGGCAGCGATCTCCTGCTCCGCCCTGCCGCCCCGCTGTTCCAGACCGTCGATCACCTGCGCCAGGGCCGTCTGCAGCCGCTCCAGCAGAGCGCCCACGACCTTCTGGTCCGCATCCGCCTTCAGCGCCGCCTCAATCTTGGCCGCGGCCGTAAACAGAGACTTTGCGCCGATATTGCCGGCCACCCCTTTCAACGCGTGCGCCAGCTGCGCGGCCTGCTCGCGATCGCCAGCGGCCAGCGCAGCCCCCATGCGCGCCGCGGCATCGGCCTGCGAGCTATGGAACTTCTCCAGAATCGACAGATACAGATCGCGATCGCCGTCCACCCGCTTCAGACCGTCCGCGCTATCAATGCACGGCAGCGTCAGATCGTTCTGTTCTCCGCCCTCCGCCTGGCCGACATCGCCGCGGGGCTCAGTACTCGCTGCGATCTGTTCGGCTGCGCTGACCTGCGCGCGCCGGATCCAGCGAATCAGCGTCGCATAGAGCTGATCCGGATCGACCGGCTTGCTGACGTGATCATTCATGCCGGCCTGCAGACAGCGCTCGCGATCGCCCGGCATCGCATTGGCCGTCATCGCGATAATCGGCAGATCGCGAAACTGCTCGTCGGCGCGGATCAGCCGGGTCGCCTCCAGCCCGTCCATGACCGGCATCTGCATATCCATCAGCACGCCGTCAAAGGCATCCTGACACACCGCTTCAACCGCCTCCTGCCCGTTATGCGCAATCGCCAGACTGACGCCGACCCGGGCCAGCAGCCCCTCGGCGACCTGGCGGTTGATCTCGTTATCCTCGACCAGCAGCAGACGCGCGCCGTGCAGCGCGTGCAACGCATCCGGCGACGGCTGCGCATCCGCCGCATCCGGCGCCGGCGCCCCCTGCGCCGGCGCAAAGCGCACCCGGAAATGGAAACGGCTGCCGCGCCCCGGCTCGCTCTCGACGCCAATCTCGCCGCCCATCAGCTCGACCAACTGCTTGCAGATCGCCAGCCCCAGACCGGTGCCGCCATAATTGCGCGTGATCGAAGTATCAGCCTGCGAGAAGGCCTGAAACAGATTGGCCTGCTGCTCCTTTGTCATGCCGATGCCGGTATCGCTGACACTGAAAGTCAGCTCGATATCATGATCGCTGCGATCCAGCACCTCGACCGCCACGCGCACCTCACCCTGCTCGGTGAACTTGACCGCATTATTGACCAGATTCAGCAGCACCTGTCCGAGCCGCATCGAATCGCCGTGCAGCGGCGGCAGATCGTCCGGCGCATCGAAATGCAGCGCCAGCCCCTTCACATCGGCTGCGATCGCATTGACGCTGGCGACATTGTCGAGGATATCCGACAACGTGAAATCGACCGCCTCCAAACGCAGCTTGCCGGCCTCCACCTTGGAGAAATCGAGGATATCATTGATAATCACCAGCAGCGTCTCCGACGCAGTCAGGATCTTGTTTAGATAGTCGCGCTGCTGCGCATCGCTGGCCCGGTCCAGGGCCAGATAGGCCATGCCGATCACCGCATTCATTGGCGTACGGATCTCATGGCTCATATTGGCCAGAAAGTCGCTCTTGGCCTGCGCCGCGGCCAGGGCCTTGTCGCGCGCCTCGGCCAGCTGCCGGGTCCGCTTCTCAACCTTCTCCTCGAGAATATGGCTGTGATCCTCCAGCTGCGCATAGGAGCGGCGCAGCGATTCGGCCATCTCGCTGAGCGCTGCGACCAGCAGCCCGATCTCGTCATCCGAACGGGTGCTGATATGCGGCTTGGCATCGAAGTTGCCATCTGCCAGCTCGCGCGAGAAATGGACCAGCTTGTGCACCGGCTCTGTCCAGCGGCGGGCGAAGAAATAGACCACCAGCGCGGCGAAGATCAGAAACAGCACCGCGGTCACGCTGGCGCGAATGATGGCGCTGCGGATCTCGCCGAGGATATACTCTTCCGATCGGGCCAGCAGCCGGTTCAGTTCATCCATCGAGAAACCGAGCCGCAGCACGCCCCACAACTGCCCGTCGATCGCAATCGGAATGATCATCTCCATGAATGCATGCTCGCCGATTTCGAAGTGGTGATGGGCGCGCTGCTGCTGGCCGGTCGCAAATGCCGAGACCGGGCCGGAGAGGATATGCTGTTTCAGTTCCGGATCGAGATTGGCGCCGATCGCGACTTTCGGCTTGTCGCCCTGCATCAGGATCACATAGCGCAGATCGTCGATATCGCGCACCACGTCGCGCAGAAACTCGCGGGCCAGCGCCACGCGCCGGGTCGCGATCAGATTGCGCACATGCCCGGCCATCTGTTCGGCAGCCTTGCTGGCGCGCCGGTTCACCTGTTCATCAAGAAAGGAGCGGTGCATCTCCAGCGCGCCATTCAGGCTGTCGCGCTGGGCGCTGACCTGCAGCAGCGTCAGCAGCAGCACAATCGTGACGATCATGCCGACCATCGCAACCATCAGCTTCCAGCGCATGCCGTGCCGGATGCTTACCGGTCCCGCGTTCTCCGCAGCTCCGTCTGTATGATCCGTGCTCTCTGAATGCTCCATAAGCGCCTACACCCTGATGCCGGCGGCCCGTTCGGATCGCCCCGGCCGATCATTGATACCGCGCCGACTCTACCTGTTCAGATAGCGTTTGGCCTCCACATGTTCGGGGATGCGTACCAGCACCTGCTGATAAGCGCGGCGGGCCAGATCCGGCTTGCCCTGCCAGGCATAGGCGCGCGCCAGATAGACCAGAATCGTCGCATCGGACGGATAATAGGCCGCAAGTTTCATGCTGTGGGCCGCCAGCGTCTCCCATTTGCGCAACCCCTCCTCGCAGGCCATCAGCCGGACATGGGCCGGATAATTATATGGCGACTGCGCAATCACCTGATTCAGATAACGCGCCGCCTCATTCCAGCGCTGCTGCGCCATCAGCGGCAACGCCACGCCGAGGCGCGCATCGAACGAGCGTGGATTGCGCTCCAGCGCCCGCTTGTAGGCGCGAATCGCATCGTTGTGATTACCCTGCAGATAGTTCAGCCAGCCGTAGCGCAGCACGGCCAGCTCGCTCTCCTCGCCCTTGCCCATCAGCGGCGCGATCAGTGCAGCAGCCTTCTCATACTGACCGTTGCTCTCCAGCGCATAGGAGTCACTCCAGACGCTGCTGCCGGCCGCGCCGGCCACGCCGCTCAGCGCGAACAGCGCCAGCATCAGATTAAACAGATATTTGCTCATCCTCGCTCCCTACCAGCTGCCGGAAATATCGACATAGGCAAAGCGATTGTTATAGCTGTTGCCTGTCGTACTGTTCAGATAGCGCTCATTGCCGCCCATCAACATCAGACGCATCGATTCACCCAGCCGCCACTGCAACGCCAGCGAGACCGTGCCGCGCTGCACATCGGCCAGATTGTAAACCGCCGCCGCATCGTTCTCGACTGCATAAATGCGCTCGCCGAACAGCGCGCCGAGCTGCAGCTTGTCGACGCCGTGCCACGCCCCCGGCGCGAACCAGTGCGACCATTTGACATCGACGGCTGTCGTACCGCTCTTGCCCTGGGCGCGGACCGAATTGGATGCCCGGATCAGGTAGCCACGCAGCTGCAGCCAGTTCGCGCCCTGACTGAAGCCGAAGCCCAGCGTCGGCGTGAACTGGTCCAGATGCAGGTTGTTGCGATAGCTCGAACGGGCATAGCCGAAATCGGCATAGAATGTTTTGGCATAATTGAGGAACGAGAGCTGCGGCGCAATGACGCGGACACCGTCGGTATTGCCGGTCCGGTCGTCATTATTGATCAGATGACCATCGAGGCGCACGGTCAACGCGCCAGGCAGCGCATCGAAATAGAGCCTGTAGCGCGTATTGGCGTAATAGCTCTGCTGGGAGATATTGTTACCCTGTCTGAAGGCCAGCCGCGTCTGGTTCGCGGCCAGCGAAAAGCCGCCCTTGTCGAGATAATCGGCCCTCAGGATCAGGCCGCCGCCAGCAATCGAACTGCGCTGCGGCGAGCCGCTGTAGCTGCCATAGATCGCCTGCGCATCGGCGCTGACCGTCCAGTCGCCTGCCGCGGCCGATGCCGCGGACAGAAGCGCCAGTCCGCCCAGCGCGGCAGTCGCGATGCCTCTGTAAATGCGTTGTCGGATGTTCATGTTTCCTCCTGTTGTTTCATCTCTCTTGTCTCCTGACTCTCCGGATCGGTTGCCATGCGCCATGCCGGGATGCCGGCATCGGCCTTCTGACCGATCTCCAGCAGCGTTGCCTGCAGACCTCCGGCATCGCTGCGCAACTCGATAGCTGTGCAGAACTGACGCGGCGTGATCGTCGCCGCGGTGGTCGCATGCATGCAACTGCCGCCCGGCAGCGTCAGCCGGTGTCGCCCGTACTGACGCCATACGCCGCCATCCCACTGTCGCTGATAGGCGCTCTCCAGCCCGCCGCCGAGCGGCCGCAGCAGACGACTGAGCAGCTGCTGGCCGGTCCTCATCGGCAGCAGCCACATTGAAGGTTCGTCGCGCCAGGCGCAGCTGCCCTCGCTGAACGGTGTCAGGCCGAGCGCCAGTAGCCAGGCATCAAGAAAGGCATCTGCCGGACCTGTACGGTCATAACAGGCCAGCAGGTGCTCCTGACAGCTGAACGCGGCGCTGGCGCCGGAATCGGAGACCAGACGCAGCTCGCCGGCCAAATTCAGCGCAACCGACAGCTGCCGGACGCGCTCGCCTGCGCCATCGCGGACCCGGTAGCGGAAGCGCCGGCCGACATTCAGATTCAGACTGTCGGCCAGCCCGGTGTCGGTTTTGGGCATCATCACCGATTCACCCTCATCCGGCCGCGCAAACAGCCGGAAACGGGACGGCGCATCGCCGCCGTTCTGCAGCAGCACGGCCGTCAGATGAAAGGCGTAGGTCGGCGAGCCGAGCATCTCGCCGCTCTGGATATGCAGATGCAGGTGCGGCTGCGGCGAACGACCGGAATTGCCGCACTCGGCCAGCTGCCGTGACGGCTGTACATAATCGCCGGCCGCCACGCAGACGCTGCCCTGTTTGAGATGGGCCAGCAGCGCATAGAGACCGTTGTGCATCCGGATCAGCACATGATTGCCCCAGTTGTTATCGATATCGACCTGGCCGGGCGGATTATCCGGCAGGCTGTCCAGCGTTTTGACGACGTAGCCGGCAACCGGCGAGAGCACCGGCAGCCCGAAACAGTAGTAA
Source organism: uncultured Zetaproteobacteria bacterium (assembly GCA_964432195.1). Taxonomy (GTDB): domain Bacteria; phylum Pseudomonadota; class Zetaproteobacteria; order Mariprofundales; family Mariprofundaceae; genus Mariprofundus. The sequence goes on from CAYSMR010000012.1 coordinate 12,030, forward strand.
TCGGCCAGCGCCGCGCCATCGGCGCGATAGCTCCGCCCCTGTTCGGTGATATAGAAATCGAGCGCATGCTGCCAGGGCGGCTGGTGGGTATGCGGCCCGTTGAAGCCCTGATAGATATCCCAACGACCGTAAAACGGCGCCAGTACCGGCAGGCTATTATATTCGCCATGACGGACAATGGCCAGCCGGTTGCGCTCGGCGCTCTGCTCCGGCAACGCCGGCGCGGCCAGCGTCACCTGCAGCGATGCCGAGGCCGGCCGCTTGCCGAGCGCCACCAGAATCAGCATCGTCGTCACCAGAAACGGCAACGCCATCACTGGCAGGCCGTAGACCAGCATAAAGGTCTCTGATGCCGCGGTGACCAGCGCCGCAATCACCGCGCCGACCATCGCCAGCGCAAAGCTCTGCAGGCCGGGCACCGTGAAGATGCCGCCCAGCGCCATCGCAACCAGAATAAAATTGAACCCGTTCCATGCCACCAGATCCGGGTGCGGGCTGCCGGAAAGAAATGCATAGGTCGTAAAACCGCAGGCGAAGCCGGCCACGGCCAGCAGGGCCAGATAACGCGATGTGATCAGCACGCCGGCAAACATCAGCAGTCCGGCCAGCGGATGCGGCGTGAAAAAGGCCGAACCGAGCGCGGTCAGAAACTGGTCAATCAGCGGCGAAAACAGCGTATCGCGCGGCGCCAGCGGCAACAGATAGCGGCTCAGCGTACCATAACTGTGCGCTGCCAATGTGACGGTCAGCGCGACGATAACAAACGGCAGACTCAGGGCTGGCAGCCTGTCCAGCCGCCACAACATATCGGCAATCGCAACGGTCGCGAACACAGCCAGCACGGCGCCGAGCACAATCAGCACGGCCAGATAGAGATCGAACTGGTAATAGGCCCCGAGCGACAGGCCGACCAGCAGGCTGTTATAGATATGCAGGCCGCTCTCCAGATGTCGGAAGCGGAGCAACCGGGCGGCGAGCATACCGCTCAGCGCGGCCAGCAGTCCGGCCAGCGCCGTATTCGGGAACCAGCATGTCGCGGCAATGAACAGGCCGCCGACCAGCGGCCGTTCAGCAAACAGAATCGAGGCATAGGAGCGCAGCAGCCCGGACAGGCTCTGCTGCGCCAATGCGACAAATGCGTTCATCGCGCCGATACGCCGCGGGCCGCCGATGCGCGCGGATCATGCCGATGCAGCGCTCCGCCCATGTCAGGCCGCCTGCGCGTCGACCGACGCGAGATGGGCAGGGATCGACTCCTGCGCAGTCATCACATGCAGATCTTCGGCGGCGCGCACGACCGATACCTGCTGATCGACATGCACCATGACGACATTCGGTCGATACTCGATGAACTGCATCCACTGCGTATTGTTATAGGCGCCGACCTGACTGAATACCAGCGAGTCACCGACATTCAGCGGCGGCAGCATCACTGATGCGCGCATAACGTCGATATTCATGCAGAGCGGGCCGTAGAGCACGGTATCCTCGGGCACGCCTTCAAGCGGCCGCGTCGGCGTGACCGGATGATTGTACCAGAAACCGGTAAACAGCAGATTGACGCCGGCATCGATCACCAGCGAGCGGCGACCGTCGGGCATCCGTTTGCTGGCCACGACTGACGTGACCAGAATCTCGGCATCATCGACGACCGCCCGGCCGCTCTCCAGAATCAGGCACGGCCGGCGCTTGCCCTGACGCTCCCGATCGCGCGTCGCATCGTTGAGCGCATTGCAGATCGCCTCGGCATACTGATCCATGCTCGGCACCACCTGCTCGGGCGGCAGATATGTGCCCTGCAGCGAATTCATCGATGCGAAGCCGCCGCCGATATCGATACTGGCAATCGTGCAGCCGGTGCGATTCTCCACCTCCTCCATGAAGCCGCACATAATGCGCACCTGCACGGCATAGGCGCGCGGATCGAGCACGAACGTGCCGAGATGGCTGTGCAGGCCGTCCAGCTGCAGCCACTGACTGTCGCCGAGGATGCGCGCCGCATCCATGGCCTGCCCCGATTCGATATTGAAACCGAATCGGCTCCACGGCTCGGTGAAGCCGGTATCGAAATTCAGCCGCATCGTGACATCGACCTGCTTGCCGGCCTCGCGCGCGATATCCTCGAGCAGGTAGAGTTCGTCGAGATTATCCAGATGAATGCGCCCGCCCTCAGCCACGACCCGCTGCAGAATCGAACGCTGCTTGTGCGGCCCGTTGAACAGAATCTTTTCGGCCGACACGCCGAGGCTGCGCGCCTTCTCATACTCGAAGGCCGAGACCACCTCGGCCCACGCGCCCTCTTGGTGCAGCGTGTTGCAGACTGCGGCCAGATAGTTCGTTTTATAGGACCAGCTGTAGGTGACGCTGGCATAGCGCGTCTCGAATGCGCGCAGCAGCTTGCGCACATTGTCGCGCAGACGCTGCTCGGAGATAATGAACAGCGGCGAACCGTACTGCTCCAGCAGCGGCAGAATCGGCACGCCGGCGAAACTGTCGATGCACTGGCCGCCGCTGATGCTGCCGAATTTGTTCAGCGCGCCGATCCGGTGCGGGGTCAGGGTCGGTTTACTCCAGCTCTTCTTTTCACCACTCATGATTCATCTCCATGCTGTTTGACAGGCGCCGCCGCGCCCTGCTCCGGCGCATATGCGCCATACATCGACATCGATTCAAACGTCTCCAGGTCGATCACTGTCTCCTGGGCGTAACGGATCATCATCATCCCGCTCTTCACCTGCGCCGGCTCCACCTGCCGGCCGCCGATCAACTCCACCAGCGTCGCCGGCAGATTGCTGCCGGCCTCGGCGGCCAGATAGATCCAGGCAGGGAAGCGCGGGTTGATCTCGATCAGCAGATACTGCCCGTCCTGCTCCTTAAGCATCTCGACCTCCAGCGGCCCGGCCCACTGCAGCGCCGCCGCCAGTCTGGATGCATCATCGAGCAGATGGCGATCCTCGATCGTGATACAGGACCACGCCTTGCCCTTGTCGGTCACCGCCTGCTTACGCATCATCACCGGGCCGAGCAGATTGCCGGCGCCGTCGCCGACGGCGGTCAGGTTGACCTCATGCCCCTCGACATAGCGCTGCACAAGCACCGGATAGCCCCAGTTGGCCGCAATCGCCCGGAACGCCGCCGCCCCCTCATCGGCATTGCGCACAATGTTGGCATCATAAAAGAGTCCCTTGACGACCATCGGATATTTCCAGCCCTGATCGTGGCAGTGGTAGAAGAACTCGGCGCTGGTAATGTTTTTCGTTTCCGGGTAGCGGATGCCGGCGCTGCGGGCCAGCTCGCCCAGCCGATCCTTGTTGCGCTCGCGCAGACGTCCGACATCCGGGATCAGCATCGCAATGCCGAGATGGTCAAACTCGTGATGCAGCCGGCTGAAACTGAGCAGCTCGGCATCGAGACACGGGATCAGCACGTCGATCGACTCCTGCTGCTGGATGAACGTCATGCGCTCGATCAGCTGCTGCTCGCCGGCCGACGGATAGGGCAACAGATAGCCCGCATCGCAGATCTCATGCAGATAGAGCCCCGGATCAAGCACATCGTAACCGAGACCGACGACGCGGATATCGTCGCCGTAGTGCAGGCGCAGGCAGCGCGCCACGGCCAGTCCGGGGCCGGGATTATCCGGCTTGGCATTCATGCCGGTCACGGCAATCGTCAGCGAACGAGCGCTCATGCAAGAAACTTCCGAAGCTGGGCCGCGAATTCGGTGACATCGCGCCGGGCATCGGCCGGCAACACATCGAAATCGCCGCAGATGCTGTCGATCAGCGCCTCCGGATCATCGTGCTGCTGCAGGAAACGCAGCACATAGAGGCCGACATCATTGGCCGTAAAGCTGCGTCCGTTGACCGGGTCGAAGACAAAGCCGCTGTCGTTGAGCGCCAGCCGCTGCAGTATCTCCCGGGCCGGGAACAGTTCATCCCCGCTGTCATGTTGTTCCCATGGTAGCTGATTCATCAGCATCTCCTTGTGTCGCTCTCTGTCACTGTTTTCCGGATTCCACGCGCGCTGGATGCTCTGCATCAGATGATCGGTCAGCACCTCCGGCGCAACGCCGACCGGTGCCGAGCTCAGCAGCTCGATTTTCAGGCGTATCGCGCGGTAGCACTGGCTGCGGCACGATTCCAGCTGGCGACGCAGCGCCGGACTGTCCATCGGCTGGCAGCAGAGGAAGCTGAGGAGCACCTCCTGCCCGAGCAGCCGGCGCAGCAGATGCAGC
>CAYSMR010000013.1:0-15986 GCA_964432195.1 uncultured Zetaproteobacteria bacterium
ACATCCTATATTGATGATCTGACGCACAGACCCGGCACTGTGCGGCTGGAATCATGAGCTGCCCATGAGCGACACCACTGTCAAACAACAATCCGCACCGGCCGTCTTTTTCGGCCGCCTCGGCCGCCACGTCCTGCGCGGCATCGAGCAGCTCGGCGACGGCACGATGCTCGGCCTGAATGCGCTGGCGCTGCTGTTCGCGCGCCCGTGGCAGGGCAAGCATTTCGTGCTGCAGCTGCATGCGCTCGGCGTCGGCTCGCTAGTCATTATCCTGATTACCGGCGCCTTCACCGGCATGGTGCTGGCGCTGCAGGGCTACTATACGCTGGCCAAATTCGGCTCCGAATCGCTGCTCGGCGCCGGCGTCGGCATGTCGATTATCCGCGAGCTCGGCCCGGTGCTCGGCGCCTTCATGATTATCGGCCGCGCCGGCTCCAGCATCACCGCCGAGATCGGCATTATGCGCGTCACCGAACAGACCGACGCGCTGGAGATGATGGCCGTTAATCCGCGCCAGCGCATCCTGCTGCCACGCATTGTCGCTGTGACGCTGGCCGTGCCGCTGCTGGTGTCGCTGTTCGACGTGGTCGGCATCGGTTCGGGCTACATTGTCGGCGTCGAGCTGCTCGGCGTGAATCCGGGCGCCTATATGGCCGAGCTGATTGCCAAGATCACGATGCACGATATCTACGGCGGTTGGGTCAAGGCGGTCGTGTTCGGCTTTATGATCGGCATGATCTGCACCTATATGGGCTACCGCTCGGAGCCGACGACCGAGGGCGTCGCGCGGGCGACAACCCAGGCCGTCGTAATCGCGTCGGTCGGCGTGCTGATTGTCGACTATATCCTGACTTCGTTCTTCCTGTAAGGAGTTACCAGAAAATGCAAACATACAGAAAAGTGGAAATGAGCGTCGGCGCATTTGTTTTCATCGGCCTGCTGGCGATCGGCTGGCTGGCCCTGAAGATCGGCCAGGTCGGCGGCGTCGGCGCAACCGGTTACACGCTGACAGCTAATTTCGACGATGCCGGCGGCGTGCGCAAGGGCAGCGACATCATGATGGCCGGCGTCATTATCGGCCGCGTCGACAAGGTCGAGCTGGCCGACAATGATCATGCGACCATGGTGCTGCGCATTCACGAAGGGGTGAAAATCGCCGAGGATTCATTCGCGTCGGTGCGCACCAAGGGGATTATCGGCGACCGTTATATCCGCATCACCCAGGGCTCGGACGACAGCTATCTCGAACCGGGCAGCGAAATCGAGGAGACTGAATCGGCGATCAATATCGAGGATCTGATCAGCAAGTATATTTTCAGCGGCAAGGAGTAATCATTGCGCCTCGCAGCCGCGGAGTGGTCTGCCTATGATGGCCGCAGCGAATGATAAGGAGTCTTGAATGAAGCGTTTTTTCACGATGATGATTACGGCATTGTGTCTGGCCGCGCCAGCGTATGCCGCCGACAGCGACATGCCAGGCCCGCGCGAAGTGATCGAGCAGACGGTCCACCGGATGATCGACGTGCTCGAACAGCGCGCCGACAAGAGCTCGATCTCGAGCACCGACCGCGAAGCGATCCGCAAGCTTGTCGAAGGGCGCTTCGACTACCGCGCCATGGCCCGCCGCAGTCTCGGCAAACCGTGGAAAACGCTGGATGAGACCGAGCGCGCCCATTTCACCGACGTGTTCCGCGAACTGCTGGAACGCTCCTACGGCAACCGCTTAAGCGAATACAAGGGGCAGAAGGTGGTCTTCGCCGATGCCGAGATCCGCAAGCACAAGGCTCGCGTCAAATCGACCGTCATCGACGGCTCGCGCGAAACGCCGGTCGAATACCGCCTGCACGAAACCGACAGCGGCTGGCAGGTCTATGACATCCGCATCGAGGGCACCAGCATGGTGCGCACATTCTATCAGGACTTCAAATCCACGCTGAAGAGCGGCGGCTACCCGAAACTGCTGGAGACGCTCGAAGCCAAGATCGCCAGACTCAAAGCGAAGGACAAGGGCTGAACCCGAGCGAGCGCACTGCCCGCTCCGGCAGCAGATGGACGCGCGCGCTGGCATCATGCCGGCGCGTTCTCCTTCTGCTGCTCTTTTTCATTACGCTGCTGGTCGCGTGGATGTACTGGCAGGCTCCCTCGCTGCAGACGCTCAAGCCGTCGATCGAGCGCTATCTGCAACAGTCACTGCAGCTGGAGTCGCTGCAGCTGGGCGAACTCTCCTGGTACTGGGCCGGCTTCCTGTGGCTGCAGGCCGACAGGCTCGATTTCGATAATGCCGATCATACGCTAGCCTACCGTGACGGCAGCGCTGCAGTCCGCATCCCGTGGTTATCACTGTTTGGCGGGGAGATCGTCCCCGATCTAATCCGGCTGCGCGGCGGCGCACTGCAGCTGCATGCCGACCGGAGCGCAGCAGCAACCCTGGTCAGCCGGCTGCGTCTGGAGGGGGTCGATCTGGCGTGGCGCTACGGCGCATGGCAGGGCCGCTTTGCAAATTTGACGCTGGACCTCGATCGCCAGCACCGCCGGCTGAAGGCAAACACCCCGACTCTGGAGGCCGCCGCCAGGCTGGATGATGACGGCTATATCCGCCACCTGAGCCTGCGCTGCCGCCATACCGACTGGCTGCCGGATGCTGTCAGCGACTATGTCCGCGGTGATCCGCAGCTGAATATCGAACTGCAGCGTGAACGCGGCCTGAACTGGGATGTTGCGCTGTCACTGCATTCGGAGCGTCCTGTCACACTGATGCCGGAGAGCAACTATGCGCTGCAGCTCAATCGCATCGAGACCGCGTTCAAGCTCTCGCTGCAGCCGGGCGCATCACTGCAACCGGCCGCGATCGATATCCGCGCGCTGCGCTGGCAACTCGGCGATAATACAATCGATGCAAGCGGACGCTGGCAGGCAGGCAAGCTGACACTGACGGCGCGCTCGCAGCGGCTGTCGATGCCGCTGATCTGGTCCTGGCTGCGGCCGCTGGGCGATCGCGACTGGCAGCACTGGCTGTCGCTGATGCATGCCGGCGTGGCCGGCAGTGCAACGGCTGAACTGAGCCTGGCCTGGGCCAATCCGCTGGCCGCGCTGCCGACGGCCGCCGCATGGGATACAATGCAGTACCGGCTGCAGGCCGAGGTACAGGATGCCGATATCGCGCTCGGCGTCTCCGACGACTATCTGCAGCACAGCCATGTGCAGGTGGCGCTGGATCAGGACGGCCTGAACGCAACCGTTATCGATGCAGAACTACCGCAACTGCTCGGTCATACCGCCGGCCGCATCACCGTGCCGTGGGAGACGCTCGAACTGCAGGTCGAGGGCGATGCGCATGCCGATGTCGGTAAACTGCTGCAGTGGCTGGGGCTCTCGGCGATCGCCGACTGGCAGTGGCATCAGGGACGCGCCCGCGGCAGCTATCAGCTGCGCTGGGATATCAGCCAGGCGCAGCCGTCACAGGCCAGCGCCCGCCTCTATCCGGAAGGCAACTGGCGCGTTTCGCTGCACGGCGTGGAACTGCAGCTCTCCGGCGGCGAAGTGCTCTGGGATCAGCAGCGCGGCCTGACCATGCGCAATATGCGCATCAAGAACGACTATCTGGATGCAACGCTGTCGCTGCAGGCTGCCGCGGCGGCAGAACAGTGGCGCATCACGTCGCTGACAGCCGCAGCGCGCGCCGATCTGGCGACGATGGCCGCCCGTTTTCAATTGCCGCTGGCCAAGGCAGGCGGCGCGGTCGCCGCAACGCTGGCATTCGACGGCCACTGGTCCGGTACGCTCGACCTAAAAGAGGCCAGCTGGTCGCAGCTGCTCGGCTCCAGCAAGCAGGCCGGCGATGCGCTGCTGCTGCACTATCAGGGCGAGCTGGATCTGAGCGACGACGGGCCGCCGGTCATCCGACTCAACAAGCTGGCCAGCCAAGGCAACAACCTCAAACTCTACGAAGGCAGCGCCAGCATCAGCAGCCGAGGGCTGCAGGCGCAGCTGAATGGCCTGCATACGCCGTCGTTCAGCGGATCGCTCGATATCGATGTGCCGTTCGCAGCCGACAAGCCGTGGCGCATCGATGCCCGCGCCCGCTATCTGAACCGCAATGCGCTGCCGGCCCAGCTGGAGCACCCCGAACAGATGCTGGACAAGGGCTGGCTGCTGCGCGCCGATATCGAGCAGTTCGACTGGGACGACGCACGCATGAGTGGTGTGCATGTCGAGCTGGCATCGGACAGCAAAAGCGTCGGCAGCTTTGAGGCGAGCCAGATCCATACGACACAGCTCGATATCATGGATGTCAGCGCCCGTTTCACACTGCCCGGTCAGGGGCGGGTCGAGCTGCGCAATTTCGCGGCCAGCCTCGAGAAACAGCGCCTGAACATGTCGGCGACGCTGACCCCGGTCGCCGGCGGCGGCATGCGCTGGCAGGGCTTTGCCGAGCTGAGCGGCGATTTCGGTCATATGATGCAGGTCGGCGGCCTCTCCGAACGTTTCCTTGGCGGTGAGAGTCATATCCTGTTCTCCGGTCAGGGCATCATGCTGCGCGAACAGCCCTGGTGGCAGGGCCTGGACGGTCGCCTGCGGCTGCGCGTCGATGACGGCCGCATCCTTGAAGGCGGCACGCTGACCTCGCTGCTGGCGGCAACGAATCTGTCGCGACTGCCGGCCCTGCTGCTAGGTCAGCGCAAGGACCTGACCGGACCGGGCATCATGTATGAGCGACTGCAGATGGAGGCGATTATGCAGAATCAGGAGATCCGCATCCGCAATGTCGCGATGCGTTCAGCTGCCTTCGATCTGGTCGGCCACGGCAGCATGGATATCGACAAGGCGATGATCGATCTCTATCTGATCGCCAGACCGCTACAGAATCTCGATGCGCTGCTCTCCAAAATCCCGCTGTTGCGTGACCTGCTCGGCGGCGCCGCGCACAGCCTGATGCGCAAGGTCTATCATATGCACGGCCCGTTCACCGATGCCGTCGTCGAGGAGGTCAGTCCGGAAGCGGCAGGCCTGGCATCGAAGGGGCTGATCGAACACCTGTTCAGCCTGCCCAACAGCTGGTTCGGCGTATCCGGTCGCTCCGCCCCGCAACGCTGATTATTCCGCGCGCGGTTGCGTTTGCGTGCAGCCATGGCCAAACTTGGGGAGTAGACTGCGCCGGCAACTGCATAGGCGCTGACTGCGCCCCGGGGTGATATGATCGCAAGCGAATGCATACAGGATGTCTCTTTCACGGACTGCTCCAGCAGCCATGTCGGCAAGCTGTGTCTGCAGCTGAACTGCAACAGCGACTGCATCCATGTGCTGCGTTCGATGGTTGCCGTGATGACGGCCCGCGCCGGCATGGACGAGCTGCAGAGCAACCGCGTCGCGATCGCCGTAGACGAACTGTTCGCCAATATCGCCAACCATGCCTATGCCGGCAAACCGGGCCGGGTCGAGTTTGTCACCGAGATCGAGCAGTCCAAACCGGGCCGACAGCAGCTGGTGTTCGATTTCCGCGATTTCGCGGCGATCGGCTGGGAGGGCGATATAGCCGAGGAGGCCGCGCGCCCGGTTGATGCGGATCAGCTCTGCCCGGGCGGACTCGGACTGAAGCTGATCTGCTCGGTTGCCGATCGCTGCGAACATGTCGTACTGGATGACGGCAATCGCTGGCGGCTGGCATTCAACATCAAACAAGCGTGAAAAAAGGTGGTTCCCGAGATGAATACAACAGTTGAATTCGAGCGCAACGACAACGATGAGCAGCACCTGCTGCTGCGGGTGCGCGGCGATGTGACCATCCAGACCTCGCCGCGACTGCGCGAACAACTCAAGCCGCTGTTGCGCGCCGATGTCAAAGAGATCCATATCGCGCTCGACGATGTCGGCTTTATGGACTCATCGGGCATCGCGACGCTGGTCGAGGGGCTGCAGTGGGCGCGCCTGACCGGCGGCCGCTTCGTGCTCTCCGGCCTGAGCGATAATGTGCGAGATGTCTTCGAGCTGGCCAAGCTCGATACCGTGTTCGAGATCGAGGATGCAGCCGCATGAGCTATGCGGATCTGCGCGCGTTTATCGCCGATCTGGAGCAGCGCGGGCTGCTGAAGCGGATCAGCGCGCGCATCAGCCCGGAGCTGGAGATGACCGAAATCTCCGATCGCGTGTTGCGCGCCGGCGGCCCGGCGCTGCTGTTCGAAAATGTCGCCGGCTCCGATATGCCGGTGCTGACCAATTTGTTCGGCACGGCCGAGCGCATTGCGCTCGGCATGGGCCGCGAATCGGCCTCCGCGCTGCGCGAAATCGGCGAGTTGCTGGCCTATCTGAAGGAGCCGGAGCCGCCCAAAGGGCTGCGCGATGCGTGGGAGAAGTTCCCGGTATTGAAAAAAGTGATGCATATGCAGCCGAAGCGGACCCGCAGCGCCGACTGGCAACAGGTCGTGCTGCGCGGCGATGATGTCGATCTCGACCGACTGCCGATCCAGACCTGCTGGCCGGAGGATGCGGCGCCGCTGCTGACCTGGGGCCTGGTGGTCACCAAGGGGCCGAACAAGGAGCGCCAGAATATCGGCATCTACCGGCAGCAGAAGATCGGCCGCAACAAGCTGATCATGCGCTGGCTCAAGCATCGCGGCGGCGCACAGGATCACCGCGAGGCGAAACAGGCCGGCGCTGATTCATTCCCGTGCGCAGTCGTGATCGGAGCCGATCCAGCGACGATTCTGGCCGCGGTCACGCCGATTCCCGATGCGCTCTCCGAATACCAGTTCGCCGGCCTGTTGCGCGGCAAAAAAAGCGTGCTCTGCGACTGCCTGAGCGTACCGCTGCAGGTACCGGCCTCGGCCGAAATCGTGCTCGAGGGGCATGTCTCGTTGAGTGAATATGCCGAAGAGGGGCCGTTCGGCGATCACACCGGCTACTACAATGAAACCGAGATGTTCCCGGTATTCACGGTCGAGACGATGAGCATGCGCAATGACGCGATTTACCATTCGACCCATACCGGCAAGCCGCCGGATGAGCCGGCCGTGCTCGGGCTGGCATTTAATGAAGTGTTCGTACCTATCCTGCAGAAGCAGTTCCCGGAAATTGTCGATTTCTATCTGCCGATGGAGGGCTGCTCCTACCGCGTCGCCGTCGTCTCGATTCGCAAGGGCTATGCCGGCCATGCCAAACGGGTGATGTTCGGAGTCTGGTCCTATCTGCGTCAGTTCATGTACACCAAATATATTATCGTCGTCGATGACGACATCGACTGCCGCTCATGGCCGGAGGTGATCTGGGCGATCTCGACGCGCTGCGATCCGGCCCGCGATTTCACGATGGCCGAGCGCACGCCGATCGACTATCTCGATTTCGCCTCGCCAGTCGCAGGCCTCGGTTCCAAGGTCGGCATCGATGCGACCAACAAATGGGCCGGCGAAACCGATCGCGAATGGGGACGCCCGATTATTATGGATGCCGATGTCAAAGCCCGCGTGGATGCCATCTGGCAGGAACTCGACCTGTAGCGGATGAGCAAACAGCTGCGCTCCGCCCTGCTGATTCTGCTGGTACTGGCTGTTGCCGGCGCGATCTACATGCTGGTTTCGACGCCCGATTACGGCGATACCAATGCCGACGGACTCGCGCTCGGCAAGGCGGCCGCAGCACAGGGTGATAATGACGAGGCGGCCAAATGGTTCGGACTGGCCGCGCGCAAGGGCGACAAACAGGCGCAATATCTGTTTGCGATGCTCTATCGCAACGGCCGCGGCATCGAACGCGACGATACGCAGGCGGTGCGCTGGCTGAAGCTGGCCGCAGCGCAGCAGCATGCCGAGGCGCAATATCAGCTGGCCGATATGCTCGAACACGGCCGCGGCGTCGGTGCGCCCGATGTCGCGGCCGCATTCAACTGGTATCGGAAGGCTGCAATAGCCGGCCATACCGGCGCGCAGTTGCATCTGGCGATGATGTATGCTGGAGGCCGCGGCGTGAAGCAGAGCGATGCGCAGGCGCTGGCATGGGCAAGCAAGGCGGCCGAGGCCGGCAACAGCGAGGCGCAATCCTATCTGCAACAGTTGCTGAACCGGGTCAATGCCAAAGCCGAGGGCGGCGATGCCGCGGCCCAGTTCGTGCTGGCGCGACTCTATGAACAGGGGCGCGGCCTGCGCGCCGACAGCAACAAGGCGGAGCAGTGGCTGCGCCAGAGTGCGGCCAACGGCAATGCCGAGGCGCAGTATCAGCTGGCCGAGCTGCTGCTGCATCGCGATGGCGCAACACTGGCCCGGCAGGCTGCCGAACTCTATCTGAAAGCAGCGCAACAGGGGCATATGGCAGCGGCAGCCCGCCTCGGCGCACTCTATGCGACCGGACGCGGCGTGACGCGCGATGCGCCGGTGGCGCTGCGCTGGCTGAAACAGGCAGCCGAGGCCGGCAATCAGGATGCGGCCGCCAGCCTCGGCATTATGCTCGATGCAGCCGGCAAAGCGGATCAGGCGGCCCGCTGGCTGAAACAGGCAGCCGAAGCCGGCGTCACCGAGGCGCGCAATAATCTGGCGGTCATGCTGCTGCTCGGACGCGGCGTCAAACAGGATACGCGCGCGGCCCTGCTCTGGCTGAAACAGGCCGCCGAGGCCGGCGATATGCTGGCTGGCTATAATCTGGGCCTGCTGCATGTGCGCGGCGTCGGCCTGATGCAAAATGAGGAGCTCGGCGCAACCTGGCTGCGCAAGGCGGCCGAGGCCGGCGAATGGCATGCGGCGGCACTGCTCGGGCTGCTCCTTGACCTCGAACTCGGCGTCATCGCCGACAGCAGCGAGGCCGTGCGCTGGTACACGCAGGCTGCCGATGACGGCGACAGCGATGCGCTGTTCAATCTGGCCACGCTGCATTATCGCAGAAACCATTTCAAACAGGCCTTCGCGCTGTTCGTCCGGGCGGCCCGCGCCGACGATCCGGAGGCGCAGAATATTGTCGCATCGATGCACCAGCAGGGGTTGGGCACAGCCTTCGATATGCAACAGGCCGTGCGCTGGTATCGTCGGGCGGCCGAGCACGGCTATGCGCCGGCGCAGTTCAATCTGGGCAACCTCTATCGCAAGGGCGACGGCGTCGAACAGCAGGACAGCATCGCCGCGCGCTGGTATCGCCGGGCGGCCGAGCACGGCTTCGCGCCGGCGCAGAACGCGCTTGCCTATATGTATGCGCAAGGGCGCGGCGTGGCCGCCGATCGCGAGCAGGCGACAGACTGGCTGCAACAGGCCGCAGCGCAGGGCCTGAGTATCGCCGAGCATAATCTGAATCTGCTACGCCAGAAGCAAAGCGGCTTCACGCTGACCAGCCTGAATGTCGTTATCCGGCTGCGCGATGCCATCCTGAACGAGAAACCGCTCGACCTGGACGCCCGCCTGCAGCGCTATCTCGAACCGCGCGTGCTCTGATATTCGAAAAACAGTCCGGCTGCATTCAGTTTGACGGCAGCATGCAGCTCCATATAGACGCTGACGCCGTGCATCACTAAGGTTCGCCCCGTTTCGGGTGCCCGAGGTGAGAACCACCAACGGTGAAACGGGAAGTCCGGTGCGGCGTGTGATCCATACAAGCCCGCCAATGCCGGCGCAGCCCCCGCTACTGTAGGCCTGACAACGCTGTCCGAATCCACCGGGAGAGATGCCCGGGAAGGAGACAGCCGCGAATGACGGCGAGCCAGGAGACCGGCCCGAAGCATGCTCATCAGAGCAGCGGATGCACTTCGGGGTGAAGGCGCAGCCGGCAGGGTTGTACTGACTCATCCTGCTTGCTAACAAGGTCTGGCATCACCAGCCGATTCCCCTTCCCTGTACAGCTTCCGCTATCATCACAATGCGCGGCGGGCGCTGGAGAGAAAACATGAAACCGGATTTTCGCGTCATTTGGAGCACGCTGCTATTCTGCGTCTGGACTGGCCTGGCTCAGGCCGAACCTGACAACATAGACCTTGAATTATCCTATACAGGCGAGGGCGTCAGCAACATCTCCGGCGGAATAAAGCAAGGGTATCTCTATCACGGCGCTGGCGATTTAACGCTGGGGCTGGATACCGAACGCGCTCACTGGTGGAGCGGCGGGTACTGCTTTCTGGAAGTCCTGCTCAACCATGGCGCGAATCCGAGCCAATATATCGGCGACACCCAGACAGCCAGCAATATTGCAGACAAAAACCGCACGCGTTTGCAGCAACTATGGTTTGAGCAGCAATTCGGCCAGCATGCCTCGCTGCTATTTGGCCTGCACGATCTGAATTCCGAATTTTATGTATCCGAATACGGCTCCCTGTTTCTGAACTCCTCCTTTGGCATCGGCCCGGACATCTCCACCAATGCGGCCACATCGCTGTGGCCGGAGGCGGGGCTGACAATACGCGCCGCATGGCACGGAAAACATCTGTATGCGCAACTCGCCGCATATGACGGCGATCCGGCAACCAGAGCACTTAGAGCGGGCAGCGAAGGCATAATGTGGATTGCCGAAACGGGCATTCACCGGGGCGAATCAGCTTACAAGCTGGGACTCTGGCACCACACTGCGCCCAAATCCGCTCCGGATGGACGGATATTTTCTTCTAACTCCGGCCTCTATGCCGTGGCGGATCAGCCTCTGAATAATAATGCAGGCATATTCCTTCAATTGGGCATAGCGCGTCCGGACCGCAATGATATTGCCTCCTATCTCGGTCTCGGCATCCATATTCATGGACTGATTCCGACCAGAGACAATGATGCATTCGGCATAGCTCTGGCGCGAGCCGGCTTTAGCAGGATAAATCGACAGGTGAACATTCTTGCCGCTGCTGAAACGTCACTGGAAATCACATATGATATGGCCATGACAGACTGGTTATCGATACATCCGTCATTCCAGTGGATTCGACACCCAGGCGGAGACATGACACTGAAAGCGCCCCAAGTGGCAATGCTTCGCATCGAGTTGAGGCTGCTATGACAGTCTTCCTGATTGCAGGCACGCAATCCGGCTGCGGCAAAACAACCGCAACGCTGGCCTTGATGCAGCACCTGCGCAGGCGGGGGGTGCGGATTTCTCCGTTCAAGGCCGGTCCGGACTTTCTCGACCCGATGTGGCACCGAGCAGTATGCGGCCGCGCGTCATACAATCTGGATACGCATATGATCGGCGCAGAACGCTCTCTTCAACTGCTGGAACAGCAATCCGAACAAAGCGACCTGGCCCTCATTGAAGGCGCAATGGGCCTATTCGACGGCCGCAGCGGCGTCGGCGGCGAAGGCTCCGGCGCCCATCTGGCAAAAACGCTGTCCGTGCCGGTGCTGCTGGTCGTATCGGCAAAAGGCATGAGCGGGTCGATTGTACCGCTGGTGTCAGGCTTTAACAGGCACGCGAACAGCATGGGCGTGCGCATTGCCGGCATTATCGCCAACCATGTCGGCAGCCAGAGGCATGCCGATATGTTGCGCACGCTGCTGCGCGAATCCGAACAGCCGCCGCTGATCGCATGGCTGGAAAAACATGCGCCGACTCTGCCCGAAAGGCATCTGGGGTTGAAAATGCCGGACGAATCGGACCTGCCCGACTTCTCAAGCGCATTTCATATCGAAACAGTCCCATTGGACCTGCATTCTCCGAAGCAGCTGCGCAGCAGCGCAAACGCATGCAGCCTGCATCGCAGCAACGTCCGGAGAAGACTGAACAACATAACCATTGCCGTAGCGAAAGATGCGGTATTCTGCTTTATTTATGCCGCCAATATAGACTGGTTGCGGAATGAGGGCGCTGAAATACTGTTCTTTTCACCACTGGCTGGCGAGGCTGTGCCGAAGCATGCGGATGCCTTATGGCTGCCCGGCGGCTATCCCGAACTGCATGCCAAGGCGCTATCCGAATCGAACAGCTGGAATTCGCTGCGGGAGTTTATAGACAATAACAAGCCCGTATTGGCCGAATGCGGCGGCATGATGGCGTTGGGTAAAAGCATTTTCACAAAAGAAGCGCAACAACGGGGAGCAGAGGCGGACCGAATGACAGGCATATTGCCGCATCACTTTGTCATGCAGGACAGGCTGGCCGGGCTGGGGTATCGGGAAGATGGATCCGGCGTGCGCGGCCATGAGTTCCATCACTCCAGGCGGGAGGCGGCAGATCACGATCTTCCGCCTGCCTTCCGCGTGAATCACGGTGACGCCGGCATCCGCTACAAAAATCTGCGCGCATCCTATATTCACTGGTATTTTTCCAGTCAGCCGGAGGAGGTTTCATCATGGTTCAGGGCATAACAACAGCGATCTATAACGGCCAGCGTTACTGATGAATATCAAACGCAGAGAGCTTCGGCAGGGCCTCATTCTGGTCCACACAGGCGACGGCAAGGGCAAGTCCTCTTCGGCATTCGGCATGGCGTTCCGGGCGGCGGGCTGGGGTATGAAGGTCTGCGTGATCCAGTTTATCAAGGGGAAATGGAGAACCGGCGAGGAGCGGGCCGCGCGACAGTTCGACAATATCGAGTGGCATGCGCTCGGCGACGGCTTCACCTGGGATACGAAAAACCCCGAGCAGGATATTAAAACCAGCCGAAAAATCTGGGAGCTGTGCAAGGAAAAATTACGCTCTCGCCAATACGACATGCTCGTGTTTGATGAAATCAATTATTGCACAGGTTATGGTTGGATTCCCGGAGAAGAAATCGCCTCTTTCCTGCGTGATGAAAAACCGGACTGGATGCATGTCGTGCTTACCGGGCGCAATGCCGCAACCGAAGTTATCAACGTGGCTGATACCGTCACCGAGATGCGCATGATCAAGCATGCATACAAAGAAAAAGGTATCAAAGCCCAGCAGGGCATCGAATTTTAGATTGAAGCAAGGAGTTTATCATGGCTATTTCAACGACGGCGCAACATGCAGCCAATGTAGAATCAGGCGCATCGCCCCGCATCTGGGTGGAGCGTATTTTATGGGCGAGCTGGGTGCCGCTGGTGCTGTTTACAGTGTTTTTCTCATCCATTCCGGACATTCATAACGGCATGCACCCGGTTCGCCACTCCACAACAATCGTCCAATGCCATTAAGGAAGCGCTGATCAATTCGGCGCTTCCACGCAGGCCACGGACGGCCTGCCAAATCCGGATCGTAAGTGCCGGATTTGTAAGCTCAGACAAAACCGCGCTTTTACCTGAGCGAACTGATGTTTGCCAGGATGGCAACAAATCAGCATCTCCTTAAGAAGATGCTGATTTAGGAACCACTGGATTCATCAGCGTTTCCTGGTGGGATGCAGCCTGTTTTACGGGCTGCATCACGCAGGCGCTCCGCGCCGCCGGATCATCAAAAGGAAAGAGAGATTTATTATGCGCAACATCAAATGGATGCTGCCTCTGCTGCTCGCTGCCATTGTTATCGCCAGCGGCCTTGGCTTTGTAACATATTACAACAACTACGAAGGACCGGGGGAACACTGGGCTCCGCAATCGCCGATCGCCCACGAAATCGCCCAATTCAGCACGGACATGGGCGCGGAAGGCGACTATCTGGTTCATATCGAAAAACTGTCATCGAAGCTGCCGCTGCTGTTTGTCGAATACCAGACGCCGGGGCCGGTACTGGATATGACCATCCATAGCGACGACGGCATTGTGCGCCTGAATCAGCAATTTGCCGATGAGGGAGCATATCGGATCAGCGTGCAGCACACGATCCACCCCGACCATAAAGAGGTTATCGATTTCACCGTACAAACGCCGCTGGCGAAATATGCCAACGATCTGCTGCTGCTGCTGTTTCTGCTGTTCGCCGGCCTGATCAGCGGCAAGCGCCTGCGTGCTCTTGCTCTGGGCACGCTCTGCCTGATCGCGTCTTCACTCATGCTGAGCGCGCCGGATGACGCGCTGGCGCATAATATCGGCGGCGAACATCAGACCACGACGATCGGCAGCCGGGCAGATGACGTGCAGCTGACCTGGTTACGCGGCCAAGCCCCCGAAGGCGAAGCCAACAGAACGCCAATAGACTGGAGCATGCAGCTCACCCGGGCAGGCCGCCCCGTACGCCGCGCGGCATACGAACTGGACTTCATACATCTGGAAAGCGGATTCCCGGTGCTGCACGCCGAAGGGGTGACCACCGGCAACGGCGCCATACATCTGAAATACAGTCCACCCGACGGCACGGAATACCGCCTGCAGCTGCGCGCCGTCATCGACGGGCGCGTCCGCCATCTTGCATTGGAAGGTGAAGCGCAGCCAATCCGCCCTACCGCCGGGCGCAAATGGTCGTCATTTCTGTTGATGATGGTTCCACTGCTACTCGGTATGATTTGGGGATGGCGACGAGAAGGAGCAGACGCATCATGATCAAACTCCGGAACCAACCTGCGGCGGATGCGGCGCTACGGAACCTCGACTCTACAGGCGGGCGCAAGTGACCGGCACTGTGTGGTTTGTCGGAGCTGGCCCCGGCGATCCGGAACTGATAACAGTAAAGGGGCAGCGCCTGTTGCGTGAAGCCGGCGCGATTTTGTTCGCCGGTTCGCTGGTATCGGAAGCTTGTACATTGTGGGCGTCCGAAGGCTGCCAGATTGCTGACTCCAAGGGCATGACGCTGGAAGAGATTACCGCTTGGCTGATTGAAAAGGCCGGCCAGCATGAAACCGTGGTTCGACTGCAAACCGGCGATCCGGGCTTGTACGGCGCGCTCATCGAGATGGTGCAGCCGCTCGATGTGGCAGGCATTCAATCCTCCGTCGTACCCGGCGTTTCCTCAGCCTTCGCATCAATGGCCGCAGCAACCGAAAGCCTGACCCTGCCGGAAGTGACGCAAACAGTGATTCTGACCCGGGTGGAAGGCCGCACGCCGATGCCGGCAGGCGAATCGCTGCGCGAGCTGGCAAGGCACAAGACAACCATCTGCCTGTTTTTATCCATTACTCTGTTAAGCAAAGTCCGCGAAGAGCTGCTGGCGGCCGGATGGCAGGATAATGATCCGGTGCTGATCGTACAAAAAGCATCGTGGCCCGGCGAAGAGAAAATCGTCCGCGGCACGATTGCCAATATCCGCGAGCGATGCAGGGCTGAAAAAATCACAGCGCAGGCGATGATTGTCGTCAGCCCGACATTGGGCGCACGCAACTGGACAGAACTGAAGCGTTCCAAATTATACGATGCAAGTTTTACACACCGGTTTCGTAAAGGTGAGAAAATAAAAGATTAACCACAGAGCCCCGGAAGTGCGGAGAAACGTGAATATGTAGTGTTTTTCCTCTGTATCTCTTGGTCTCTGTGGCGAAAAGGTTGTTCAGCATGAAAGATACAATTTTATTAGTCGGTCATGGTTCACGAGAGAAAAGCGGCAATGAGGAGATCGAGGAGTTTGCCGACGAGTGGCGCAAACGCCGGCCGGACGATCGCATTGAGGTCTGCTTTATTGAATTCGCCGACCCTCTGCTGGATGAAGGCCTGGACCGCGCCGCTGCCGGTTCGCAGCGCGTCATTGTTGTGCCGCTGATTCTGGGGGCTGCGGGGCATGTCAAAATGGAAATCCCCCATCACATCGCCGATGCCCGCAAACGCCACCCGGACATGCAGTTTATCACGGCAAAACATCTCGGTGCCGGCAAACAGGTGCTTAAAGCGCTGAAAGCACAACTGCGCAAAGCCATGCAGGAACTGGATGCGCCGGATGCCAGAAACACCGGCGTGGTGCTGCTGGCCCGCGGTTCATCCGACAAGGTCGCCAATGGAGAAGTGGCAAAAATGGCGCGCTGGCTGTTTGAGGATACCGATCACGACATGGTGGATCTCGCCTTTACCGGCATCACCTTTCCAAAGGTCGAGAGCGTGGTGCAGCGGCAGGTGGCATGCGGTATGAAACAGGTTATTATCCAGCCCTACTACCTGTTCACCGGCGTATTAATTGAACGCATTGCTCGCCAAGTAGCACGCTTAAGGCAACAGTATCCAACCATCGCTTTCGGACTGGCCGGCTATATCGGTTTTGGCGATGCAATCTACGACATGCTG
>CAYSMR010000014.1:0-15872 GCA_964432195.1 uncultured Zetaproteobacteria bacterium
CTAAGTACTTTGTCATCAGAGGTGGTAAATTTTGTTGGTTCAATCAGCGGGGATATTAATGCTCTATCCTTATCTGGTTCCGGAGTCGCGGAACTCCACAGCCAAAACAGAAAACGCTCTTGTATTGCGCCACATACTGTATTTTCCCTATCACCTGCTTCTGCGTTCCCAATAAAAAGAATTGAGAGGATAACTATTGCTCCCGATATCCGCATCCCCTTGCTTATTTCCCGATTCGAGCGGGGGCTTGCAAGACGATATTCGTGGAAGGCATTGCGCCTGCGCGCCTGCACAAGGTTCCGAGGCGAGTACTTTGTCAACTGAACCGGCTGCCTCATAAGCATTCTCCTGACTTGTGGGAGCTTGCGCCCGGTTGCGGGGTGGTGTCAATGAGCTCTGTTATTCACCAGCCAGCAGGGAGGCGATCAATTCGGTGAAGCCGGGAGCCTGGGAGAGGGGGGGGGGCAGGATGTCGATATTCGGGGCGCTCGCTATTGCGGTCATCTCATCCAGGCTCTTGCCGTCGAACAGCAGCATCGGCTGCACGCGGATCGGGCTTACCCCGTCCTCATGCCAGAGCTTCAGCACGGATGTGACCGACGGTTCGCCGTGCAGAGTGCCGTGGGCGACCAGCGTGCAGCGCTTGTTGCGGGTATGCAGGGCGGCATAGAGCGCTTCAAAGCTGGAGAAGCGATAGAGGCCGAACAGAGCATTGACCCTGTGCCCCTCCGTCGTGACACGATCATAGGCCAGTTCGGCGATGCGATCCGCATGCGCGGCCAGCGACGGCAACAGTTGCGCGCCGGATTGTTCGGCCAGGGCCGGCGCATCGACGCTGCCGTGCCGGCCTGCGCCGAGAAACAGCGGCAGCACGCGCGCACCATGCGGCAGCGAGTCGTCGGAGAGAAACGCGGCCGAGACCTCCTCGTTTAGACATTCCGACACATCTGCGGCCAGCCTGCGTACCTGCTCGCCGTGGCGGGTATCGGAGGATCCGTGAGCGAGCAGAATATTCATGATGCATCTCCGTCGATATTGCGATTGATCAGGTTCACAACCACCTTCACGATCGTCTCTTTTTTTGCCGGACGACTCTCGGCAATCAGCAGCGTTGGTGCTACCAGCGAGTGGCCATCCATAGTAGCAGTTTAAAACTCTATCCCTTGGGTGGTCGCAATGCTGGCTTCATAGGCGTGCTTGACCATGCGCATTTCGGTCACCGTATCGGATGCTCTATTTCAGAGCAGCCCGGCTGCCAGCAGCAGCGCGCATTCGCAGTATTCAATGCCGGCGCCGAGGCAATCGCCGCTCATGCCGCCCAGCCGGCGCAGCAGATACCAGCGCCACAGCAGCAGCGCCGCGACAGCGCTGAGCGCGAACAGCAGCGAGACAGTGATCCAGCTCAGCAGCAGCAGCGCCGCGCCCCATATCTCGAAGGCGTGATCGGGAATGTGCCAGGCAAAGCGTTCGCCGGAGCCCCCGACCAGCGGCGGCAGGCTCTGCGACCAGTAGAGCGAGCCCAGCCGCGCCCAGGCCGGAATCAGAAGCAGTGTCCACAGGGTGGCATCGGGCGCTGCGATGATCACGGAGGCGGCGATCAGCTTGGTCAGCAGCAGCAACAGCAACATGACGACGCCGAATACGCCGATATGCGGATCCTTGAGCACGTCGAGCCGCCGGGACGGATCGCGGTGCGACGCGCCCAGCGCATCGGCCAGATCGGCAGCGCCGTCCAGATGCAGCGCGCCGGTGACGCCGACCCAGAGCAGCAGCACCAGCAGCGCGGCCATCCAGTGGCCTGCATGCAGCCCGAGCAGCGCGGCCAGCACGAGCAGCGCTCCGATCAGCAGCCCGATCAGCGGGAACCAGACAGCCGATGCCGAGAGGTCCTCGTCGCGGAATCTGCTCAGCTGCGGCGTCGGCAGCCGGGTCAGGAACTGGACGGCCAGAATCATGCCGCGCATGCGGGGCTCCGGTTGAGAAACAGCAGCCGCGGCGCATGCCCCGGGCAGAGCGAGATGCGGCTCCATGACGCGTAGGGGAGGTGCAGCCGCCACAGCGCGCTCAGCGGCATCTCCAGCAGATGCGCCAGCAGCACGCGTATCACGCCGCCGTGCGCGACCAGCAGCCGCCGGCTGCCGTGATCGGCGGCGATCCACGCCTGCCAGCACTCCATGACCCGTTCGGCAAACGCATCGAAGCACTCTCCGTCCGGCGGCCGGATGCCGACCGGCGACTGCCAGAACTGCCGCAGCAGTGCGCCGTGCACCTGCTCGATCTCGTCGAAACTGCGATTCTCCCATGCGCCGAAATCCATCTCCCGCATATCGTCGAGCAGATGCGGGTCTGCGCCCTGCGCCAGCTCGGCGGCAAACAGCCGGCAGCGCTGCATTGGCGAGCTGGCGATATGGTCGAACTGCTCGTCGAATGCGTCGGCGACGCTGCGCAGCTGCTGCCAGCCGCTGTCGGAGAGCGGCAGATCGGTGCTGCCGCGAAAGGCCCAGCCGTCGGCCGCGACCGCGCCGTGACGCAGCAGATCGACGGTGATGATCTGCTCATCCATCCCGGTCGCTTACGCCGGCGCTCTCGAAGGTCGCCATTTCGTTGTGCAGCGTGATGGCCGATTGCAGCAGCGGCGCAACCAGAGCCGCGCCCGATCCTTCGCCGAGGCGCAGCTCGAAATCGATCAGCGGCGACAGGCCCAGCGCCTGCAGCGCCAGCGCATGCCCCTGTTCGTGCGAGACATGGCTGGCCAGCATCCAGCCGGTGACTTGCGGCTCGATGACGCGCGCGGCGAGTGCGGCGGCGGCGGCAATAAAGCCGTCGATGAGCAGCGGTGCGCTGGCCTCGGCGCCCTGCAGATAGAAGCCGGCCATCGCGGCGATCTCCAGCCCGCCGACCTGTTGCAGCAGGTCGGCATCCGGCATGGCGGCAATGCGCGCCAGCGCCTGGCGGACGATATCGGCCTTTTTCTTGCGGGCGGCTTGGTCGATGCCGGTGCCGCGGCCGACAATATCGGCCGGATCAGCGCCGGCCAGGCGACTGATCAGGCAGGCCGATGCGGTTGTATTGCCGATGCCCATGTCGCCGGCGATCAGCAGATTCGCGCCGTCATCGATTGCGCGCCGCGCGGCTGTCCGCCCGGCCTCGATTGCGGCCCGACACTCCGCCGCGCTCATCGCGGCCTGATGCAGCAGGTTCGCCGTGCCGCGACGCACATTGGCATGCACGATGCCGTCCAGAGCGGAGAGATCGCCGGCGACGCCGACATCGATCACCGCCAGCGTCGCGTCGCAGCGGCGCGCCAGCACATTGATCGCCGCGCCGCCGCGCGCGAAGTTCTTGACCATCTCGCCGGTCACGACCGACGGGTAGGCCGATACGCCCTCCTCGACGACGCCGTGATCGCCGGCGAATACGGCGATATGCGGCCGCAGCGGCTCCGGCGTGACGCGCCGCTGACGGGCGGCGAACCAGCAGGCGATATCCTCTAGCCGGCCGAGCGCGCCGCGCGGCTTGGTCAGGCGATCCTGATGCGTCCGCGCCACAGCTTCGGTATGTTGATCAATCGGGGCGATGGGCAATGCAATCTCCTTTCGAGGGGGTTACTGGCTGATAGTGCGCGAGAACAGATGAATCACGACGACGCCGGCAATAATCAGCCCCATGCCGATAATCGCCGGCCAGTCGGGGATCTGTTTATAGAGCACGGCGCCGACCAGCGCGACCAGCACAATGCCGACGCCGGACCAGATCGCGTAGGTAATGCCGACTGGTATCGTGCGTAGCACCAGCGTCATACAATAGAATGCAATGCCGTAGCCGACCACGACAATCAGGCTGGGCAGCCAGCGGGTGAACTCCGCCGACGCCTTCAGCGCGCTGGTAGCGGCCACCTCCGCAATAATCGCGATCGTCAGATAGAGGTATGCCATGCTGTTACGCTCCGTCTCTCATTTCAGCTGCAGCGGCAGGCCGGCGGCAACGAACTCGACCCGGTCGGCCACGGCGGCGACGGCTTGATTCAGACGCCCCTGTGCATCGCGAAAGGCGCGTCCGACGCCGCCCTCCGGCACCAGCCCCATGCCGACCTCATTGGATACCAGCACGATATGGCCGAGCAGGCCGGGCAACAGATCGCACAGCGCCGCCGTCGCCACGGCCGGCTCCTGTTCGGCATGGAGCAGGTTGGAGAGCCAGAGCGTCAGGCAGTCGACGACAATGGCGCGTCCGGCATGCGCATGCTTCTGCAGGGCCTCGGCGAGCTCAAGCTCCTCTTCGATCAGCAGCCAGTCGTCGCCGCGATCGCGGCGGTGGCGCGCAATGCGGGCCTGCCACTCGGCATCGTCGGGGATATGCGGCGCGGTCGCGATATAGAGCGGCTGCGCATCCAGTGCGCGGGCGATCTGCTCGGCACGGCGGCTCTTGCCGCTGCGCGCGCCGCCGAGAATCAGCGTGACCGGCATAGTGTCTGCTCCAGTCGTTGCCAGCCGGCCTCGCTGCCGGGAAAGCCGAAACGGATCCGGCCGGCCAGCTGCGGCCATTCGGGGAATGCACGCACCAGAATGCGCGCGGATGCAAAATCCGGCATGTCGCCGCGCGGCGGGCGCGCCAGCAGAAACGAGGCCTGCGACGACTCGACCTGCCAGCCGGCCGCTGCGAGCAGCCCCTGCAGCCGTGCGCGCGCGGCTGCGATTCCGGCATCGCGCGCATCGGCTTCGGGCAGCAGCTGCGGCAGCAGATGCAGCGCCTGGGTTGCGGCCGGCCACGGCGGCTGCCAGCGGCGCAGCTGTTCGATGGTCGCCGCATCGGCGATCAGATAGCCCAGCCGCAGTCCCGGGATGCAGAAGGTCTTGGTCAGCGATCCGATGCGGATCATATGAGGGGCGACGCCGAGCCGCCGGCGCTGCGCAAACGGCATATAGGATTCATCGAGGCAGATCATGCGCTGCGCGCCGCCGGCCGGCAGCGGCCACTGCGCGGCACCCGACGGATTGTCCGGGCTGGTCAGCCAGAGCAGATCGGCGGCCGGCGGCGGTCCGTCTGCATACATGCGCACCTCGCAGCCGGCGCGCTCGGCGCAGCGGATCGGCTCGCTGTAGCAGGGGATGCGGATCGCGACCGTGCGCCGGCGCAGCGCATGAAAGATCGTTTCGATCGCGGCCTGCGCGCCGGCCGTGATCAGAATCTGCGTATGATTGACGCCGAAATCGGCAGCCAGCGCGCCGACGGCCGGCTCGCCGTCCCGGTCCGGATAGCGGCCGGCCAGCGCGGCATGCTCCGCCAGCCACGCGGCCAGCCACGGCGGCGGCCCGGCCGGGTGCAGGCCGGTGGAGAGATCGAGTACGTCGGCCGGATCGCACTGCCAGGCGGCTGCGGCCGCCTCGATGTTGCCGCCGTGCGGATAGTGATCCGGCCGGGCTGCTGCCGGCGCGCAGCGCGCTGCGGCATTACAGGACAAGCGATACTCCGGCGCAGATTGCCGCGGCCAGCAGCAGCGCATGGCGTACGACAGTCAGCGCGTCGAATGCGCTGAGCGCATCGATGTCGCGCGCATGCTCCGGCCCGTAGCAGGGGCGATCATCAATCACGCCGCCGCGCACGACCGGGCCGCCGAGCCGGATATCGGCGGCGAAGGCCAGCGCGACCTCCGGCCAGCCGGCATTCGGCGATGCATGGCTGCGCGCCTGCGCGCCGACCGCCGACCAGCGCGCACCGCGGCCGACTGCGAGTAGCAGCCCGGCCGTGATCCGGGCCGGCAGCCAGTTGGCCGCGTCATCGACCTTTGCGGCCCAGCGGCCGAAGCGCAGATAATGCGCATTGCGGTAGCCCCACATCGCATCGAGCGTATTGATCATCCGGTATAGCGCCGCGCCCGGCGCGCCCAGTAGCAGGAACCAGACCAGCGGCGCAATGACCGCGTCGGACGCATTCTCGGCCAGCGATTCCAGCGCCGCCCGGCGCGCATCGCGCATATCCATCGCATCGCTGTCGCGGCTGACAATCATGCTCACCATTTGCCGCGCGGCGGCCAGCGTCTGCGCATTCAGCACCGCCTGCACATGCGCAAACAGCGAGCGCCAGCCGATCGACAGCCACAGAAGCAGCGCATCGAAGAGCCAGCCGAACAGCCCGTGCAGCAGCCAGATCAGCAGCAGCGGCAGCGCGATCACAAACAGCCAGGCGATGATGCCGCGCTCGCGCTGATCGGCGTAGAGGAACGATTCGCACCATGCCGCCCAGCGGCCGAACCACGCGACCGGATGGCGGCGGTTGTCCGGATCGCCGATCAGCCACTCCAGCGCCAGTGCAATCAATATAGTCATGCGGCTATCTTCGTTGCTAACAGCGGCGTCAGCAATGCCGGATCGAGCTCGCGCTCCAGCGCATCGGCGAGTAGATCGAGCGAGGTGAGCGTACGCTGCTGCTGATCGACGCCGTCGCTGCCGGCGCAGCCGATCGACTGCAGCCAGGCTCTGCGAAAATTCCCCTGCTCGAACAGGCCGTGCAGATAGCTGCCCCGGATCCGGCCGTCCGCCGAGCGGGCGGCAAACGGGAACAGGCCCGGTTCGCTCTCGGACGCGCCGTGATGGATCTCGTAGCCGGTGACCCGGTGGCCGGCGGCCGATTGCCGGTCAACGCGGCGCAGCGTTTTCCGCGCCTGCATCGTCGTGACCAGCGGCAGCCAGCCCAGCCCGTCGATCGAGCCCCCCTCGATAGCCCCTTCTATGCCGTCGTCGATGATCGCCTCGCCCAGCATCTGCATGCCGCCGCAGATGCCGAGGATGTGGCCGCCGTAGCGCAGGTGCCGCTGCAGTGCCGGTACGAAGCCCCGGCCGCGCAGCCAGCGCAGATCGGATGCGACATGCTTGGAGCCGGGCAGGATAACCAGATCGGCCGGCTGCAGCTGTTCGGCAGAGCGGACAAAACGCAGGCTCACCCCGGCTTCGGCGGCCAGCGGATCGATATCGTCATGGTTGGAGATGCGCGGATAGCCGATCACGGCAATGTGGAAGCGCGCGGCGCGCGCTGCGTGCTGCTCCGTGTGGTGGTAGGGGGCGTCCTCCTCCGGAAGCTGCAGCGGCAGATGGGGGATCACGCCGGCCAGCGGTATCGCGCACTGCTCCTCCAGCCAGCTCAATGCATCGGCGAGCAGCTCGCGCGAGCCGCGAAAGCGGTTGATCAGCAGCGCCTGCACGCGCCGCCGTTCGCTCGGCGAGAGGATGTCGAGCGATCCCTTCAGGGCTGCAAACACGCCGCCGCGATCGATATCGCCGACCAGCCAGACCGGCACGTCAGCCGCTTCGGCAAAGCCCATGTTGGCGATATCCCCTCTGCGCAAATTCGGCTCGGCCGGGGAGCCGGCTCCCTCGACAATCACGACGTCATAGCGCTCCTGCAGCCGCGCAAATGATGCGAGCACGGTATCCAGCAGCGCGATGCGATCCTCGTGGAAACGCCGCGCCTGCAGCCGGCCGGCAACCCGGCCGCGTACAATCAGCTGCGCCGTATGGTCGGCCTCCGGCTTGATCAGCACCGGATTCATATCGACGCCCGGCTCCAGTCCGCAGGCCAGAGCCTGCAGCGCCTGGGCCCGGCCGATCTCGCCGCCGTCGATTGCGACGGCGGCATTGTTGCTCATGTTCTGCGGCTTGAACGGCGCTACCGAGACGCCGTTTCTGGCCAGCAGCCGGCACAATCCGGCGACCAGCACCGACTTGCCGACGCCGGAGGCCGTGCCCTGAATCATCAGCGCTGTCACTGTTCTAACAGCATTCCGTAGCGGCGAGTCACACGATTCACGATTGCCTCTCTGATGCCGGATAGCGGTTTTCCGCGAGGATCAGATCCATCGGTTCGCGCGAACGCCACCCCTCCTGCTCCAGCATCGGCTTATCGTAAAATGCTGTAACCGGTCCCAGACACAACAGCGCAACCGGTTTTGATCCGTCGGGGCACTGCAACAATTCGGCCACATCCGACGGCTCGAAAAACGAGACCCAGCCCATGCCGAGATTCTCGGCGCGCGCGGCCAGCCACATATTCTCGATGGCGCACGATACCGAGCAGAGCGCCATCTCCTCGGGCATCGTGCGGCGGCCGAACAGCGTCCCGTCGTCGGGCGCGAGCACGACGGCGATCAGCTCGGCGCAGTCGCGAATCCCCTCGACCTTCAGCCGCATGAATTCGGCCTTGCGCGCATCCATCGCATCGGAGGTGCGAGCCTTCTCGGTCTCGACCAGCGCGATCAGCTGTTCGCGCAATGACTGTTCGGTGATGCGTATAAAGCGCCACGGCTGCATATAGCCGACCGACGGCGCTGCATGCGCCGCTTCGAGAATGCGCGCCAGCGCATCGGGCGCAACCGCGCCGCCGGCAAAATGGCGCATGTCGCGGCGGGCATGAATCACCCGGTAAACAATCTCCCGCTCAGATGCAGAAAAGCAGTCAGCCACAGCTTTCCCCGGTCAAGCCCGGCCCCTGATGATAAATCAAATCTTTCACCGGCTCGCCGCCGACCAGATGCTGTTCGATGATGCGGTCCAGATTGGCATCAGTGACATTGTAATACCATATGCCGTCGGGCTGGATGCAGAGCAGGGGACCGCCCTTGCAGGTGCCGAAACAGGTGGCGCGACTGCGTTTGACGCGCAGCTCCCCCTTGTTTAGACCGGTGACCTTGAATTTCTTGCTTAACGAATCGTAGAGGCTCTGGCCGCCGCCGTCCGTGCATCGGGGGCCGACGCAAACGATCAGGTGGCGACGATAGTCCATCATTTTGGGTTTGATGACTTCGCTCATGAGAGCTCCTTCCAGCTGTTTTTAAATGCGGCGATCGCGTCACTGCTAAAGCTGTCGTCATTCCTGACCAGCAACAAGCGGAACACCATATCGCCCGCTTCATTGACAAAGTGAGCACCGAAAGAGGCGTCGCCGCGTTTGGCAAGATAGGCATGATGGACCTGAGCCCAGTGGATATGCACATGAAATGCATCGGTGACCACGTTCAACCAGTCGCCTTTCATCTCAAACTGATCGCCGCTAAGCAGACACTCTGTAACAGCGCCAGCAGGGGCGCGAATCACCGCCCGCAATCTTCCCCATGTTGGCGTGGCCTGAATAAGGTGTTCGAGGTTTTCATCAGCGCGCACGGCCGCGTACCCGCCCGCGGGCTCTTCATCATTCGCGCCGCTCACCGCATCCAGAATATCGCCCACAGGCGCGTTAAAATGGGCCGCGATTTTTTCCCAGGTTGCGCCATTGCCGGAATCAAGCCAGCGCCGCACGCAGCCGTGCCAGCCTTCCAGCCCCATGGTGAGCGAACGGCCGGATTTTTCACCCTCTTTGGCATTGCCTGTCAGCTGATCGTATTTATTGGCGTAACCGCGCGGCGTAATCAGCAGCCCTTCTTTGGCATAGGAGGATGAGTTGCCGATCAGCACGGTGGTCAGCATGCCGATTTCGCAATCGGCCATCCGGTCCAGCGTGGTCATCTGGATCTGCTGACGGCGACGGTAGGCCGATTTGACAATCGCCACCGGCGTATCGGGCGAACGGTGACGCAGCAGAATCCGCTGCGCCTCGACAATCTGCTGCGTGCGTCTGCCGGATTTGGGGTTGTAGAGCGCAATCACAAAGTCCGCCGCGCCGGCCGCGTCAATTCGCTTGCGAATGGTCGGCCACGGGGTCAGCAGATCGGACAGTGAAATGGAGCAGAAATCATGCGTTAACGGCGCGCCGGCCAGCGAGGCGCAGGCATTCAGCGCCGTAGTCCCCGGAATTACTTCCACGCTAATGTCGGAGTCCGGCGTCCATCCGTGTTGCATAAGCACTTCGTAGGTCGGTCCGGCCATGCCGTACACGCCGACATCGCCTGATGAAATCAAAGCCACGACCTTGCCCTGCTTGGCGGTAGCGTACGCTTCCACGCAACGGTCAATCTCTTCGGTCATGCCTTTGCGGATGACTTCCTTGCCTTCGAGCAGATCGCGCACCAGCTTGATATAGGTGGTATAGCCAATCACCACATCGGCTTCTGCGATTGCCGCCCGGGCACGGTAGGTCATCTGCTCTTCGCTGCCAGGACCAAAACCTACCAATAGTATTTTTCCTGCTTTTGCGCCGCGGGGACGCGGCACCCCAGGGTGGTTTCTCTTGCTTCGCAATTCACCGTCAGACGCGGAGGAGCGCAAAGTATCTGTTATTGTTTTCTCGTTCATATTATTCCTTTACTTTGCAAATCGACACAGTGGCATTTTTGCCATCAGTTCCTTTGTGTTTATATTTTTCCACCATCAGGTCATCTTTGCTGCCGCCGGCTTTCAAAATCGCAGCAGCTTCTCCCACCGATGGCGTGCCCACATAACGCATCACCACTTCCGACGGGTTGGGCACATCCACCTTCGCCAGTTCGCTGGCTACATACCACGTACATTCCCAGCCATGTCTGTTGCAGACAGCTAACAAACCAGCCTCATCCGATTTTTTATCAATCGAAGCTGCGGCCACCACATGATCCACGCTCAGGTTCTGCGAGTTCAATGCCTCAATAATCGCCGTCTCAATCGTATCCGCCGACGTATTCCGATCGCACCCCAGCCCTAATATGACTTTCTCTGCGTTCCTTCGCGCCTCCGTGCCTCCGCGGTGAAAGTTTTTCACGGACGATATACCACCAGTTTTTCATGCAGCTCATCCCAAATACTTTCAGGCAATGCGCGGCTGCTCACCCACAACACAGCAGCAAACTTGTTTGCATCCACATCTTCAAACTTCTCGAACAGATGAATATTTTTCGGCAGCGGCGTCGGGCGCGTCCACCAGTCCTGCGAAGGGTTCTTCCGTTCATCCACCAAGGCAATCGGCTCCTCATTGACCACATGCGCCGAGACTCGCGTGATGTTGATTTTCGGCGCTTCTACCTTCCAGCCCAGTTCGCGTCCCAATATATCCACAGGAATGGTTTTGCCGACATCCGATGCCGTTGTCAGCACGGGTGTGGCATCCATCAGGCCCGCCACATATTCCGCCCAGGCATTGGCTCCGCCCACATGTCCGGAGAGCACGGGAATTACAAACTGTCCGGCATCATCCACCACGAGCACGCCGGGGTCTTCATCCTTGGATTTCAGATGCGGCGCAATCAGGCGCACGACCGCTCCCAAAGAGACAAAATAAATAATCTGGTCATACTCCTGAAACATTAATGGAATCTGCTTTTTTAACGCGCCTTCATAAGGTTTTACCCTGTTATCCACATTGGCAAACAGATCCACAAATTTCATCGATGTGATAATGTCTGCTTGCGGCAATTTGGGCGCAAGCCCGGCCGCTTGCGCGGCTCCGTGCTTGGTAATGGCGACCATCACTATTTTGCCGTCCAGAGGTTTGGCATCAATCATATTCTAGGCATCCTTTTTTCTGCAGCCGCGAATCATCTCGCCGCGAGTTCGGCCTGGGTTGCGCACCAGCATTAACGACAGATAATTCACTTTTTCGCCTTTAAGCGAGGCTACATCTCGAATCATGCGCTCTTCGGGCGCGCCTGCTTTTTCCACAAACACCGCATCAGCGAGCAAATCATGGGCGCTCAGCCAGTCAATCAGACTGTCCAGCAATGGCTTTACCTTGAGCAACACCAGGGTATCAAAATGCGGCAACAGTTTTTCCAACTCTTCTTGGCCATAACCGGCAGGCACAATGGCGACCGTGTCATCCGTTTCGGCCAACGGGAAAGAGGCATTCGCCGCCGCCGCATTGAATGACGGCACGCCGGCAATGATTTCCACCTTAATTTCCGTATCCATGTTTTGCACATAACGCGCAAGATAGGTGAATGTGGAAAAGGTTGATGCATCGCCTTCCACCAAAAACGCCACATCGCGCCCATCTTGCAGGACCGGCATAATCAACGCCGCCGCCTTTGCCCAGGCCCGCGCCAAGACTTCGGTATCATGAGTCATCGGAAACACCAGCTCCAAAGCGTCTTCCGGCACAGCTAAACCTGTCCGCTCGGCAATGCCCAGCGCATGGCTGCGCCCGCCTTTTTTACGCACGGGATAACACCACAAGGCATCGGATTGCATCACTTCCCAGGCCTTGCGCGTAATCAGCCCTGCATCGCCGGGGCCCAATGATGTTGCAATCAATTTTCCTTTCATGGTTTCTCTGCCGTTACAATCCACACAGGGTTTTCCGCCGCCATGCGGTGCATATGCAAAATCGGCTTGCTGCGCGAGACCTGCATTTGCGTGACTTGCCATGATATATCCATCGCTTTGAGCTCTTCCATGGCTGCACTGAGGTTTTCAATGGTGACAAAGTTCATCACTAGATGGCCGCCCTTATTTAATCGGCTCATAATCAGTCTGATTAGCTCCGCCAATTCCCCGCCCGAACCGCCGACAAACACAGCATCCGGATTTGGCCAGGAATCCAGACATGCCGGCGCTTTGGCGTTGACCAGCGTATAGTGGCGAATGCCCATTCGCGCCTGATTGCTTTTGGCAATGTCAAAATCAGCCGCATTCTTTTCAATCGCATAGACCCAGCCATTCGGGCACAGGCGCGCGGCCTCCAAGCCCACGGAGCCGGCGCCGGCGCCAATATCCCAGACAATGCTGTTCGCTTTGAGTTGCATATGCGCCAGCGAGACGGCACGCACTTCGCGTTTGGTAATCAGCCCTTTTTCAGGTTTGCGCTGCTTAAAACTGTCATCTTCCAAGCCGAATAATGTGGATTTGGCGACAGGCGTTTTACGCTCCAGAATCACCATGTTCAAATCAGCAAAATCTTGCTTTGCCAGTTCGGACACAGGCAGATCCGCCACAATACGCTCATCAGCCTGCAGCAGGTTTTCAGCCACCGCCATGTCAAAATCGTCTGCCATGTTTTCGGCCACCAGCATTCTGGAAATTCGCGCCGGACTGTTCTCGGGGCTGGTAAATGCGATGATTTTGCGGTGCTGCGCACATGCTTTAAACAAGGGATAGAGTCCGTGTTCTATGCCGGGGTTATCCGCCCATTCGCCTGCATCCTTGCTGTGTGCCGAACAGATATAAGCATCCTGCCAGCTCACGCCCAGTCGCGCGCAGGCCAGCTGTAAAGCCGAAACATTGGGCACGATATGCAGCCTGGACAAGCCGATGTTCTTTTTCAAATAGTTGGCAATGCCATGGCAGAGCGGATCGCCCGTGGCCAGCACCACAACGGTTTGCTGTTTCTCCAAAGCCTGCTCAATTTGGAATGGCACTTCTTTCAAACGACCTGTTAAATCAAAGGTTTTCGAACCTATTTTGAGTTCGGAGGCAAACAGTTCGAGCACGCGCTTTCCGCCAATTACGACATCGGCCTGGCTTAAATGGACCAGGGCATCGGGCGTAAGCCCTGCAGTGCCATTATCCAGTACGCCGAGAATCGTACACTTATTCATGATTCGCTCCGTTGCTCACATCGGCCAGTTGTTTCCTCGAGAAATCACAGACCATGACGCGCAAGCGGAAGCGATCGGGATAGCGTTCGGCGAGCGTGTCAATCGTGCGTCTGGCCAGAGCATGATAAAAATCATCGGCTAGACCGATCTCTTCCAGTCTTTCAGCTGCAAACCGAGCTGTTTCGGCAGCACGAATTTCAGTACATACGTCATCCGGAGCGCCGCAAGTTGCAGCAATATCTGCCAGCAGGTCAGTATTGACGGCCTTGCGGTTGGCGTGGGTGATGATTTCACCCTGGGCCATTTTGGTAAGCTTGCCGACCATGCCGCCAATGATAACCTGTGTGATGCCCTGTTCAGCGCAGGCATCCAGCGCCGGGCCCAGAAAATCGCCCATTTGAACAAAGCAGGCCGGGGCAAGCTCCGGCAGGGCGGCGATGACAAATTTCTCGGTACGTCCGCCCGTGGTCAACACCACCGTGTCCTGTCCCTGATTAGCCGCCACCTCGATGCCCTGCACCACGGATGCGCGGAACGCCGCCGTGGAATACGGATGTACAATGCCTGTCGTGCCCAGAATCGATATGCCGCCGACAATGCCCAAACGATCGTTGAGTGTTTTCTTCGCCATTTCTTCGCCACCGGGCACGGAAATGGTCACTTCAAGCCCGTGTTCTTCCAGCAAGGCGCCAGCAACTTCGCGCACATTGGCTTCAATGTTTTTTCGCGGAACCGGATTAATTGCAGGGCCGCCCACTTCCAGCCCGAGGCCGCGCATGGTAATGGTTCCCACGCCTTCTCCGCCCTTAAGCACAACTTTTCCCGGCCGGCCCTCAAGCAAACGAACATCCGCGGTTAAATGTGCGCCATGGGTGCAATCGGGATCATCGCCTGCATCCTTGATGCAAACCGCATGCGCGTGCCCGCCATCGACAAAGCCTTCACAAATATCGAATGTGACGCGGGTGTTATTCGGCAGCAGCGTTTCTATCTGCTGCGGTACGGAGTCATTCAGCAGGCCAAAGGTTGCCGCGCGCGCCGCTGCGGCGGCATTGGCGCCGGTCGTGTGTCCCTTGCGCGTGCCCCGCTGCCGTTTTTTCATCATGTGTTCTGCAATTGCCTCACGCCTGTTTTTCTCTGGCTTCGGCCAATCCCAGCATGGCGTGAATCGCGGATACGACCAGCGTCGACCCTCCTTTGCGGCCGCGTGTAATTACCCACGGCACATCTGTCAGTTCGGCCACGGCATCCTTGGACTCCGCTGCCGACACAAAGCCCACCGGCATGCCGACAATCAAGGCCGGCGTCGCGCCTTCCTCGTCAATCAGGCGAATGACTTCCAACAGTGCTGTCGGCGCATTACCCACGCCGACAATCGCCCCGTCCAGAAGGCCCAGATGATGCGCCTTGCGCATGGCCTGCACGGCGCGCGTCGTGCCTTCGGATTTGGCTTGCTCAATTACATCCTCATCGGAAATGAACTGGTGGGTTTTTACGCCGAAATGAGACAGGCGCGGTTTGGACAGGCCCACGCAAATCATTTCCACATCCGCCACAATGGGCGCTCCTGCGGCAATGGCTTCAAGCCCTGCCTGCATGGCGTCAGGATGAAATTCGGTAAGGCCGTTGAATTCGAAATCGGCAGTCGCATGAATCATGCGACGGACAAGCGGCCACTGCTCTGCGGTGTATGAGCCCCTGTCGCCGGCTTCGGCGTCGACGATGGCAAACGATGAATGCTCAATCTTCTGCCCGGCTTTGGTCATCTGTTCAGTCACTATATTTTTTTCACCGCGGAGACGCGGAGACGCGGAGGAACGCAGAGGATTATTTTGTTCATTAAAGTTCATAACTTTTCGCCTTATTCCTCGTTTTAATACCGTTTCATTGAAATTGATTAATAAACTGAGGCTGGTATTTGTCAATTTCATGTATGTTATCAACTGCGCCTCATGGACGGGCAAGATATGCTCAACAGCTTTGACTTCAACAACGACACAGCCTTCAACCCATAAATCCAGCCTTAACTCTTCTTGGATCAACTTGTCTTTGTAATGTACGGGCAGCCTTTTTTGCCGTTCAACATGTAAACCTTGAGCTTCCAGTTCTGCAACCAGGCATGATTCATAGACCGATTCCAAGAGGCCCGCACCAAGCTATTTATGTACTTCAATCACAGCTCCAATAATATCACCCGAAATATCATTCAGGTTTTTCTCTGCGTTACTCCGCGCCTTTGCGTCTCTGCGGTTCACTTAAACCTCAATGGTGGTGATGATGTCCAAAGCCGTGTTCTTCTGCAAAGTCACGGTATTTGCAACCATCGCATTCCAGCATGTGCGGTCCATCCGGGCTCGAGCCTGTTGCTTCAGCAATGCGCTGATCCAGCATGTCGTAGATTGCATCGCCAAAACCGATATAGCCGGCCAGTCCGAAAGCG